>CAMPKL010000350.1 GCA_946887065.1 uncultured Bryobacterales bacterium | reverse complement strand
GCGCATCCGCGAGGGCGAGAAAGAGCGCATCCAGATTTTTGAAGGTACCGTGATCGCGCAGAACAACACCGGCATGCGCGAAACCGTTACGCTTCGCAAGATCAGTTTCGGCAGCGTCGCGGTCGAGCGCATTTTCCCGATCCATTCGCCGATCGTTGCCGAGTTTGAGGTTGTCCGCCAGACTCGCGTCCGGCGTTCGAAGCTCTACTACCTACGCAATCTCCGAGGCAAAGCTGCTCGCTTGCGCGAGCGTGACCGCCGCTAGATTCCCTCGGCGACTCACGCATGCCTGTTCCCTCGGCGTCGTTGCATCCGGCTAAGCCGATCAGGAGTCGGCCTCACCTTCGCTATGAAGAGCAGGCCCGCGATGCTGGCTACCGTTTGATCGCGGGCGTTGACGAAGTCGGCCGAGGCTGCCTGTTCGGCCCCGTCGTCGCCGCTGCCGTCATCCTTAAGCCTGGGGTCCCGATTCGCGGCTTGGCCGACAGCAAGCAACTGGACCGCAAGACGCGCGAGGCGGTCGCTCCACGGATTCGGAAACGGTGCCTAGCCTGGGCCATCGCCGCCGTGGACGCCGCCTGGATCGACCGCGTGAACATCTATCAGGCGGCCCGCCTGGCCATGGAGGATGCAATTCGCAAGCTGGAACTTCCGCCGGACTACATCCTGGCCGACTGCATGAAGCTCAACCTCCCTCAGGCTCAAAGATCGTTGATCGGCGGGGACGCTCGCAGCCGCTCCATCGCGGCGGCTTCGATCCTCGCCAAAGTCGAACGCGATGCTTGGATGCGTGAATGGGCCCAGGCTTACCCCGCCTATGATCTCGCCTCCAACAAGGGATACGGCACGCCGGCTCATTTGCGGGCGCTGGAGCGCCAAGGCCCAACCCCGCTCCACCGCATGAGCTTCGAGCCGGTGGCCGCCGCATCGAGGTTTCCAGCTAATATCGCTACAGGGGACGTCGTGTTGCAAGGGGAACTCTTCGAAGTCGAGGCGGCTGCGTTTTGAGTATTACTCCCGCCGCCCCGATCGATCCGCCATCCCGCGCCGACGCTTCGGTCAAGTCCCGGCGCATTTTGCGCATCATCCTGGCGTTGTTCTGCTTCGAGATCGGCCTCATCCTGCTGTTGTTGCCCTGGACGCTCCTGTGGGACCGCAACTACTTCTTCAGCCTGAATGTTTCCGCTCAACGATTCATGCTGAGCAGCTACGTTCGTGGAGCGGTCTCGGGCCTAGGTCTGGTGAATCTGTGGTTCGCGGCGTCCGAGACGGTCCGCCTGGTTCGCGGACGCTCTTAGGAGCGCATTTCGCCGGCCCACTTCAAGAACGCCAACAATCGCCGCCGTTCTTGGCCGAGGAATGCCCAAAAAGCAGCCTTGTCGATCTGCTCCGCATGCATGCCGGAATAGGTCTCCATCCGCCAGCGAATGTAGGGGCTAGCCCAGGGCCGCAGCCGGTAACCGCAGCTAGCGTCCCATAAGAAACCTGCCGTGCGGAAAAGCTTCAATCTGATCCCGGCCTATTCGCTGAAGTACCCAGGGCGATGGCGTACGACGTCGCGCTTATCAGCGCCGACTAGGTCAATGGTGATCTCGCGGAATCCCGCCCCAACGGCGGCGGGAGTATAGGCGATCGTGTATTGGTTGCGAATGTCCGCGGCAATCTGCCTCATCAGCGAAGTGACTTCGTCAACTGTCGCCGGGAAGTAAGACGGGCCGCCGGTGGCGCGCGTTAAATACTTGATTGCTCGTTCCGCCCGTTTCGCCGAGCGCTTTTCTTCCTCGGTCAGCAGTCCGATCGCGTAAATCTGCGTCTGGCTTGAACCCATCTCTTGCAACTCGCGCACCAGCACTTCCAACTCGGCCTTGCTGGCGTTATCTTCCCCGTCGCTGATCAACAGCAGTACGCGCTTTTCGTTGTGCGCCTTTTCGTTTAAGTAGTCGAGCGAGGCGCGGACCGCATCGTAGAGCGCTGTGCCGCCGCGCGAGTCAATCCGTTGCAGCGCATCCTGAATTCTGGAGTGGTCGTTGGTGAAGTCCGTGTCCCGATAAGCCTCGTCATTAAAGTTGACGATGAACATCTCATCTTCCGGATTCGAAGCTTTCACGAATTCGAGAGCCGCCGCGTTCACCCGCAGCCGCTGGTCGCGCATCGAGCCCGAATTGTCGACCAGTATCCCGATCGAAACCGGCACGTCTTCTTGTCGGAAGAACTTGATATCGACCGGCTGCCCGTTCTCCAAAATCCGGAAGTTCGCCTGGCTCAGGTCCGTGACTAACTGGTCGCGCTTGTCGACTACCGTAACGTGTAAAACGACTTCCCTCGTGTCAGCCCGGAACACCAGTTCTTCCCGCTGAATATTGCTCCGGACGTCCTGCGCCCACAGGCCGCTCGCCGACAGAGCCGCTGTTACCAGGTACGCAATTCGAAGGAATCTCATATCACTGTTGTACACCAGCTTTCGCGGGCGGGCGAGGGATCAGCGCGAGGGTGCGTAATAACCGTCTCGGAAATAAGGTCTTAGCTGGGGCATTCCCCGGATCTTCTTGACCTCGACCTTAACCCTGCGCCACTTCCCGTCGCGCTCCTCGTTTTTTGGGACGTAGCCCAGCACGTACTGGTTGCGCAGTTCGATGCCGATCTTCTCCGCGATATCGGGCAGTTCGTTGATGTTCTCCACCGGGAACTGCCTGCCGCCGGTCTGCTCGGCGATCTCAGTCAACAGCCCAGGACCCGCCATCTCCTCCGGAGTCCTGCCTCGCGACCCGAACGGTTCGTAGATGCCGATCGCGTAGAGCTGAACATCCGACTCGCGAACCAAATTCTTGATCTCGCGCTCGGTATAGCGACTGGAGTTGTCGCCGCCGTCCGAGATCACCAGCAACGCCTTTTGCTGGTTCTTGGCCTCTTTCATCTTATTGAGCGCCAGGTAAATGGCATCCAGCAAAGCGGTACGGCCCTTCGATTCCGTGAAGGTCAGCCGATTTTGGATTTCTTCGAGACTTTGCGTGAAGCCCGTGGCCATCTCAGGGCGGTTGTTGAACGAGACCAGGAAGAACTCATCATCGGGATTCGCGGTCTTGAAGAACTGCGCGACAGCCTCGCGGGCCTTGCTCATCTTGTAACCCATCGAACCTGAAGCGTCGAAAACGATGGCCATCGACAGGGGAGAGTCTTCGGCGCCGAACTGCGTGATGACTTGCTCGTCCTTGTCTTCAAAAACTTGGAAATGTTCTTTCGTCAGACCAGTGACCATTCGGCCCATCGGATCCGTTACCGTCACGTTGACCAGCGCCAACTCGACATCCACGCCGATAACGGCTCCGCGCTCAGTCGCGCGTTCTTCCGCCGGTTGTGGACGCGATTGCAGTTCCACGGTCCCGGCTCCGACGCCGGGCTGCACCGGATCCGCCGCCCAAACAAGCCCCGCAAAGAGAAACCCTAATGACGATGCAAGCGTAGTGAGAGTTAAGGGGCGACAGACGGAGCGGCCAATATTTGGGCTCACACGGAACCTCCTCTCCCAAGCGTACATCGACAGACCAAGCGGTCTTCAGTCGGGGGCGGTTCCGATTGATCTGTTGGCAAGCATTCTAACACAGCATTTGCCCGGCATTTGCCTATGTTATCCTGAGGCGTGCCGGCGTTAGTTGGATCTCTAACAGCTAGCGATCGTTACCAACGACAGCCCGTCCCCGGCGCTCCAAACAACCGAAAAATACGTTCGACAATGAGGTTCGCAGCCTTGTCTGCCGCCGTTCTGGGCCTCGACCGCAACTCAACGGCAATGCGAATCTCTACTCTTCTTCTCCACGGCGGGTGACAAGCGAGACATGGTCATTTCTTCCGATGACAGCAGCAAGCACCAAGTGAAATTCATCTTTGTCACGGGCGGAGTCGTCTCCTCCCTGGGCAAGGGCATCGCCGGCGCCTCCATCGGCAACCTCCTTGAGAGCCGCGGCTTGACCGTGACGATGCAAAAGATGGACCCGTATCTCAACGTGGATCCGGGGACGATGAGCCCCTACCAGCACGGCGAAGTGTTCGTCACCGATGACGGTTCCGAAACCGACCTCGACCTGGGACACTATGAACGCTTCACCCACGCCAAGCTCAGCCAGGCAAACAACTGGACCAGCGGCCGCATCTACGAACGCATCCTCGCCAAAGAGCGCCGCGGCGACTATCTCGGCAAGACCGTGCAGGTCATTCCTCACGTCACCAACGAGCTCAAAGACGCGATGCTCAAAATCGCCACGCCCGATATCGACGTGGTCATCGTCGAAGTCGGCGGCACCGTCGGCGACATCGAATCCCTGCCCTTCATGGAAGCCATGCGCCAGATGCGCCACGAACTCGGACGCGACAACGTCGTCTTCGTGCACGTCACGCTCGTGCCTTACATCGCCGCCGCCGGCGAGTTGAAAACGAAGCCGACCCAGCACAGCGTCAAGGAACTGCGCGCACTCGGTATCCAGCCCGATCTGCTGATCTGCCGCACGGAAACGGATCTCTCCCGCGAGATCCGCGAGAAAATCGCGTCCTTCTGCGACGTCCGCAAAGAGGCCGTCATCGCCGCCCGCGACGTGGATTCGGTCTACCGCATTCCCGTGAATTTCGCCGATCAGCAAGTCGACGAAATCATCCTCGACCTGCTCAGGATCGAAGCCAAACCGCGCAATCTCGAGCCGTGGAAGGAGATGCTCGACCGCCTCACCCATCCCAAGGATGACGTCGTCATCGGCA
>CAMPKL010000349.1 GCA_946887065.1 uncultured Bryobacterales bacterium | reverse complement strand
GGCCTGGGCTTGGGGTTCCTACCTAAACGGGCCCATGACCGAAAAAGAGGCTCCGCACGCCTACGTCGCCGAACAGAGGGCCTTGGAGCTGGCGGCGGACCACGCCAACGAAGTCGAGCAAGCATTCATCGAAGCTCTGTCCGTCCGCTATGTCGAAAAGTTCGACCCGGATAAGCGTCGCGAACAAGATCAAGCCTATGCCGAGTCCATGCACAAACTGCACGAACGATTTCCCAACGATCTAGACGCCGCCACGCTTTATGCCGACGCCCTGTTCCTGCTTGAACCCCGGCGCGGGACGCGCGACGTCAACGACCCAAACGTTCAACGGCTTCACAAACAGTTGGAGGAGATCTTGGCCGTCGACATCAAGCACCCCGGCGCGTGTCACCTCTACATACATGCCACCGAATCCACCGTTGAGCCCGGCAAGGCTGAGGCCTGCACCGAGTTCATCGGCAGTTCCATCCCCGGCGCCAGCCACATCAACCACATGCCCTCGCATACCTGGAATGAGATCGGGCGCTGGGGCGATTCGGTGCGCGCCAACATCCAGGCCTGGCATTCGGACCTCAAGGCGGAAGTAGGCGAAGGGTTCGCCATCTATCCCTCGCACAATCTGCACATGTTGCTCTTTGCCGCGTCGATGGATGGCCAAGGGGCGATCGCCTTGCAAGCCGGCCGGGATTACCGCCGACTCACCGGCGACCCGATGTACGAGTTGCTCACGCTGGTTCGCTTCGGCCGATTCGCGGAGATCCTGGACATCGACGACCGGCCAAGTGGAGCCTTGCAGGGAGGAATCTGGGACTTCGCCAAGGGCTATGCCGAACTTCGCGCGGGCGATCCCGGCTTCGCCCCAACCTATCTAGCGCGTGTCGAGAAGGCCATGGAATCGGACGAGCAGTTCCGCAACCACTCGGCCAAAGGGCTCTTGGGCATTCTCGCCGCTATCCTGGAAGGCGAAATCGATCGTCATAACGGCCGGTTCGACGAAGGCATCGCGGCGTTGCGAAAGGCCGTGGAGCGAGACGACGCCCTAGCCTACGACGAGCCTGAGCCTCTGCCGTTCGATGCGCGCCATTGGCTCGGCGCCGCGCTGCTTGAGGCTCATCTCTACGAAGAAGCCGAACGCGTATATCGAACGGAGTTGCTCGACCATCCCCATAATGGCTGGTCGCTATTTGGATTGCAGCAAGCGCTTGAGGCCCAACGGAAGACGGACCCCGCCGTCGACGCCGATTTCGAAGGGGCCTGGGCTCGCTCCGACGCTTGGATTCGCGGATCGCGGTTGTAGCATCAATGCGAGCATTCGTCGCTTGTCAGTCGCGTACTTCTGGACGGCACTTGTTGGACCGACGCAACCACCTCTTCTAGTCTCTCGGGACGTGAGCCGCCAGAGACGCGCAGCTTCCGCCGGTACGCCCGCCTAGCCCGCTTGCGGTAAGCCAACCCGGCCCAACCCATTGCGCCCAATACAAACAACCCGGAGGACCCCAACGCAATCTTCGACCACGGCGCCAACATCAGGCGGCGGCGCAGAGAATACAGCCATTCTGCGTCTCGCTTGACTCTGGATAGATCAGGGGGCGGCGGAATGCTATTCAGCAATTCGTCCGTCGCCGGCGACACCGGCACGCCCTGCAGCGGGAGTTCGCCTTGGAGAGCGCCATCCTCACCAAGGCCCTCTTCCGGCAGTATCGAAATCGGAGGCTGCTCTGCCTCGGTCTGAGAATGCGCGGGGTTGTTCAGCAACAATCCCATTGCGACCGCGAGGGTAACGGTCACGACGCGAGATGTCATACCTACTCCTTGGGCGCTATAGCTTGCAGATCACTGGCGGGCGGGAAAAGTTTCAACGATCCTAGGGCGGACGTACACCCTGGGTAGAGCCCTAGGGCTGGGCTAGGCCGTTTCCGGCGCGCCAGACAACCCGGCCACAGTAGACGGTGGCTGCGGCTCCCCCTCGGAATTGCCTGCCGTAAAAAGGCGAGTTGCGGCTAATAGAATGAGTATCTTCCGGCGTAAACTCCCACCTGCGCTCGAGGTCGAGGAGCGTTAGGTTGGCTACCGCGCCTTTCTCGATCCGTCCCATGTCTTTGCGTCGCAGCACCGCGGCGGGTCCCGTCGTGAACAATTCAACCAGGCGCATGGCCGGGAAACCCGCTCCGTGGATCAGTCCTTCAATCGCCAGGCCCACAGCCGTCTCCAGCCCCGTAATGCCAAAGGGGCAACTCTCGAACTCCTGCATCTTCACGTTACCGGTATGCGGAGCGTGATCGCTGACGATGGCGTCGATGGTTCCGTCCAGTAGTCCCTCAATCAACGCTCGTGCGTCGGCCGGCTCGCGCAGCGGCGGCTGAACCTTGTAGTTGCTGTCGTATCCCGGCACATCGTCCGCGGTCAGCACAAATTGGTGCGCGGCAACCTCCGCTGTCACGGGCTTGCCCTCCGCTTTGGCCCGGCGAATCATCGCCACCGCCGCAGCGGTCGACAGGTGTGCGGCGTGGAAGCGCGCACCGGTCTCGCCGCTGAGAATGATATCCCGTGCGACGATCGTTTCCTCCGCGCTGCCGGGGATGCCCGTCAAGCCCAGCCGCGTGCTCAACAAGCCGTCATGCACCGATCCGTCCGCCGCCAGGGTCACGTCCTCACAGTGATCGATCACCGTCAGATCAAACGACTGGGCATAACGCATCGCCCGGCGCATCAACGCCGCGCTCATCACCGTGTTGTCGCCATCACTCACCGCGACCGCTCCGGCAGCCTTCATCGAACCGATCTCAGCCAGTTGCTCGCCTTCGACGCCCTGCGTGATCGCGCCAATGGGCAGGATCGTCGCATAGGACTGCCTAGCCGCACGGTCCACGAGGAAGCTCGTCACCGTCGCCGAGTCATTGACTGGCTGCGTTTGGGGCAACGTGCAGACGATGGTGAAGCCGCCGGCTGCCGCTGCCTTGGCCCCGCTCTCGATCGTCTCGGCATGCTCAAGACCGGGTTCACGCAAGCGCGCCC
Organism: uncultured Bryobacterales bacterium; assembly: GCA_946887065.1. The sequence goes on along the minus strand of CAMPKL010000349.1, from coordinate 1,739 downwards.
GCAGGTCGATAAAACCAGGCGCCACGATGAGACCATCGGCATCGAACACCTCTGCGTCGTCCGCCTCGATGTTCGCTCCGACTTTCTCGATGTAACCCTCATCGATGAGGACATCCAGCCGTTCGTCCAGTTTCGAGGCAGGGTCGATCACCCGGCCGTTGCGTAGGAGCAGTCGTGCCATGGAAGCTAGGTCCTCGGCGGCCACTCCGAGCCGCATGCCCTTTCCAGAACGGCCATGCGGGCCGAGAGCCCGTTCTGCACCTGATTCAAGATCACCGAACTCTTCGAGTCGGCCACCTCTGACGACAGTTCCCTGCCTCGATTGATCGGCCCTGGGTGCATTACCAGCACGTCCGGCTTGGCCAATTGCAAATGATCGACGGACAAACCGAAGAACTGAAAATACTCGTTCTTAGGAAAAATTGGCGCCTTTTGCCTTTCCAACTGGACCCTCAACATCATCACCACGTCCGCATTGGCTACCGCTTCGTTCATGTTGTTTGTCAGCGTGATGCCCCGAACCATATCCTTTAGGCTGGACGAGAGCATCGTTGCCGGGCCGCAGAGCACGATATCCACGCCGAACTTCGAGAGCAGATGCACGTTCGAGCGCGCCACCCGAGAATGCATGATGTCGCCGATGATCGCGACGCGCAAACCCTCCAAAGACTCTTTCCGCTCCAGGATCGTCATCGCATCCAACAGCGCTTGAGTCGGATGCTCATGCCTGCCGTCGCCGGCATTGATAATCGGCGTGGGCAAGAACCGCGACAAGAAATGCGGCGCGCCCGACGCCGCATGGCGCATGACGATCGCATCCGGCTGCATGGCCGCCAAGGTGTTCAGCGTGTCCACAAGCGACTCGCCTTTCGATAGGCTCGATCCCTGCGCTTCGATCGAAACCGTGTGCGCCCCCAGACGCTTGGCGGCAATCTCGAAACTCGTTCTCGTGCGGGTCGAAGATTCAAAGAAAAGATTGACGATCGTTTTGCCCGATAGGAACTCTCTTAGGTGGTCTCTCCGGTCGATCTGCAGCCGCTTATAGTGGGCGGCACGCCGCAACAGATGTTCGATCTCGGGCCGCTCGAGCATCTCGATGCCCAGCAGGCTGCGGGCCGACGGGGAACTGAGATTGCCGGCCGTATTGATAGCCGGTGATTCGACTGGGGTCTGCCGGGCGAAAGCGCCGCTATCGAGTGAACCGTCGGTCACAGATCACCGTTAGGATAGCCCAATACACCGGGATTCCCCCTTCGTGGAGCATGCGGTATCTTAGAATTTGGTTCTTAAGGCGGGGTACCGCCCTAGGAGGGAGTGCGCCCTTATGCTGATGATGAATTCCGAACCAGCCCGTGACCTGGACCCCCAAGAGACTCAGGAGTGGCTTGAAGCCCTTGACCTGATCACCGAGGAGGCCGGACCGGAGCGCGTCAATTACATCATTCAGCAGCTGATTGACCGCGCCCGGGAGAACGGCGCGCCTGTCGCCCAGGCCCTCACGACACCGTACATCAATACGATTCCCGTCGATAGCGAGGTTCCCTACCCTGGCGACCGTGAACTCGAACGGATGATCAAGGGCATCATCCGCTGGAATGCGATGGCCATGGTCGTTCGCGCCAACAAACACGACCCCGGCATCGGCGGACACATTTCGACGTACCAATCTCTGGCCACTCTGGTGGAAGTCGGCTACAACCACTTCTTCCGCGCCAAGATCGGCGATCAGCCCGGCGACT
>CAMPKL010000348.1 GCA_946887065.1 uncultured Bryobacterales bacterium | reverse complement strand
CAGCTCCAGTTGCAGGCTGGCCGGTTCTAACCGCGCCTCCGCGAGACAACTTTCCACGAGCGCCTCGACATCCTGGTGAACAAACTGCCTTGGCGAGATATTGACGGAGACGCAGACCTCGGGCAGGCCGGCGTCGCGCCACTCTCTGTTCTGTCTGCAGGCCTCTTTCAAGAGCCAACTGCTGATCTCGCTGATGATTCCCGTTTCCTCGGCGATCGATAAGAACTGACCCGGATAGATCAGTCCTCTCTTTGGGTGTTGCCACCGCAACAGAGCCTCACAACTCAACACGCGGCGTTCTTTCAAATCGAGAATCGGCTGATAGTACAGTGCGAATTCGTTGCGCTCGACCGCCCGGCGCAGATCCGTCTCGATCTGTAGCACCTCGACCGCATGGGCATGCATGCGGCGATCGAACAGTTCATACCGGCCGCGCCCCTGCGCCTTAGCCCGATACATCGCGATGTCGGCGTCCCGCAGCATCTCCTCGGCCGAACGCCGGCCATCCGAGCTTAGAGCGATGCCGATGCTCACCGCGGCGAAGACTTCGTGTCCGTTGATGCGCAACGGCTCCTGCAGTTTCTCTTGGATACGCTCGGCGAGGTGAGTGGCGGCATGCACGTCGTCGATTTTCTCCACCAGCACGGCAAACTCGTCGCCGCCCAGCCGGCAGATGCTGTCGCCGGGACGCACGCAAGCCTTCAAGCGCCCCGCGACAGCCACCAAGAGCTGGTCGCCGACCATGTGTCCCAGACTGTCATTGACGACCTTGAAGCGGTCCATGTCGAGAAACAGCAAACCGAATAGGGTCGGCGCGTGCAGCGTTGCGGATGCCCGTGCACTCTCCAGTTGCTCCATGAATAGGGTGCGATTGGCAAGGCCCGTGAGTTGGTCGTGCAGCGCGTCGTATCGCAATTGCTTCTCGGCATTCTTGCGATTCGTCACGTCCGTCTGCGAACCCGCTAGGCGGCTTGCCGCGCCTTCTTCGTCGCGTACCGCGACAGCGCGGCTCAGGACCCAACGATAGCCGCCCGCCGTGTGTTGGACGCGATGCTCGCTCTCAAAAAAGCTAGTGCGCCCCTCCAGGTGATCTTTCAAGGTCTTGCGCAAAGCCTCCAGGTCGCTTGGATGAACACGGCTAAACCATTCTTCGGGGCTGGATCCAACGCCGTCGTCCGCGGCCCCGATGATCTCTTTCCAACGGTTGGAGAAATAGACCTCATTGGTCTTCAGGTTCCAGTCCCACAGACCGTCGTTAGCGCCGCGCGAGGCGAGGGCATATCGCTCTTCGCTCTCGCGCAGCTTTTCTTCCGTCAACTTGCGCGCCGTGATGTCTCGAATGATCGCGCTGTAGACATCCGGCCCGCGGGCCTGTTTCATGCGGCTGATGGTCAACTCCGCCGGAAAAGACGTCCCGTCCTTGCTTCTTCCCTCGCACTCAGTCGCAATATCGGGCGAACTGGAACTCAGTTCTTCCGCCTTCGACGCCTCCCAGTCGGAAAGCAGATCGTCGAGACGCAGTCCCGCGGCTTCTTCCTTCGAGTAGCCGAACAGCTTTTCGGCGCCCGGATTGTACGTCGAGATTCGTCCCTGTGCGTCGAACGCGATGATGCCGTCCGAGGCATGGTCGATCACCGCCCGGATGCGCTCTTCGCTCTCGCGGAACCGGTCCGTCATCAGAGCAGCGATGCCGATGGCGCGAGCTCTCGTGGACGACAGCACCAAAGCGATGTCAAACAACAACACGCTAATTGCGAGTCCCGCCAAAACGACCTGAAAAGGATAGTTCTCCGCGAACGGAGTGACTGCAGCCGTCGTCGGCGAAACGGCAAGGGTCCACGTGGATCCGCCGAACTCAGCCGCCTGGAGCGTCGGCTGCGACGAAGGCTCCGTCGTCTCCACGGTTCCCGATTTGAACAGGAGATTCTCGGCTGCGGCGGAATCTCCTTCGTACAAAGCGAATTGCAGGTCCGCGTCCACGTTTTCCGCCAGGTCTGCCAGCAAAGCGCCGGGGTCCGAGAAGGCGACGATCCATCCTGAGTCGGCAGGTTCGCCATCGATGAACACACGGCTTACCGGTTGCATCAGCGCCAGCCACTCTCGCGGCTTGCCTTTCTCAGTCCAGCGCAGGATTCCCGCCGCAGGCGGCGCGCCGCCTGCGGAACGCTGCTCAAGCGCCGTCGCCGTCTCATGGGGTTGCGTCGACGGGCAACCGTCTGGATTCGGACTGACCGGCCCGGCCATTTCAACCGGCTGAACTCCGCGACCCCACGCGTCCGGCGACGCCAAAATCACGGAAACACAGCGGAATACAGGGACGCCTTCCTCCAGTTGCAGCGCCTTGTTGAACTCGCGCCATGCTCTTCCCTCGGCAGGCAGGACGCTATAGGCGGATGCCGAGGCGGACAGGACCTGGGCGTAGTGCTCCATCCTGTCTTCCAAGTCTCGCGCCAGCCGTTGGGCAACCGCCGCTGTCCTCTCTTTTGCGTAGGTTTGGGAGCGTATCTTGCTCGCTGCGCCGGCGATCGCCGTGGTGAGCAGCGCGACAGCCAAAATACCCCATGCGGCGGTATTCTTGCGCGGAGTTCCAAGCCTTGCCCCGCCGACGCCCGCATCGGTGGTTTGCATCAAAATCAGAATCAAGATCAAGGCCCCGAGCAGCGCGGAGAGGCCGACCGTTGTGAAGCGGGTCGCCTGCAACAGGCTCAGCGCGGCATCCGCGTCGGTCTCGACAATAAAAGAGACCCCCAAGGCCGATTCACGCGCCCAGCCGCCAAAAGCCGCGCCCCGGCAGCCGTCGTAGCGGGACATATTGGCCCCGGCGTCCGCGTCCGCGCCGCCCGCCCCTGACCTAGCCAAGAGTTGGTCCGGAGTCGTCCCGCAGACCGCCTCGTCCTGGCCGAATATCCAGGCGGCTTCGCCGTTCGCCGCCGCATAGGCGATCAGCCGCTCGGAAGACGTCGAATCCAGCGCCCGGTCGATCAACGGCAGTACGTCGATCGAGTAGACCAGCCACCCGCCCTTTCCTGCTTTCGTCTCAATCGGCAAGGAGACCGCAACCTGCCAGGCGCCGGCTCGATTGCTTCGTCCCGTAAGGTCGCGCCACGGACTCATCCAGGGGGGCGGGACCATCTCGAGCCGCTCGGCGCCCGGAGCGCTCTCGGCTAAGACCTTTCCCGTTGAGTCAACGAGCAGAAAGTCCTTCGCCGACCCGGATGCCAGTCCCCGCAGGGAGCGATGGGCGGCGGATTCAAACTGACTGCGCGCTGAGGGGCCGTTGTCGTCCAACACGCTCCGTGCCGCTTCCGTGGTTCCGGTTTCCACAGAAACAACTCGCAGTTCAGCTGCCTCCAAGGCCGCCCGGGAAACCACGATCTGGGCGGACGATTGGGCCGCTCCGCGTAAGAACGAATCCAACTCAGCCAGCCGTTCGGCGCGGCCCTTTTGAAGCATCCACCACGCCGGCGCGAGCAGGCACAGCAAAGCCAGACTGGCGCATGCCGCCTCAGCCAAGCCCGGCTTGCCCAGCCGTCTCAGCCGGGAGCTAAAGACCAATGATTTGCTTGTGTTCATGCCTCGCGCCGGCGCCGGTAACAGCAGCTCCGTCAATCGCCTTCTGTTGCGCGGTTCGCGCTCAAGTCTTCCGTCAGCGCCGGGGGGACTGACTCTACGTTATCGGTGTGAGAGCGTTGTACTCGTCAGCGATTGCTCCGAGATTTTCTAGGTGACAACACGTAGTTGAGGTCCGCCGACGGTAACGGCGCTTCCCAGGCTCCGTCGCGGCAACGGGCCATATGACTTAAAGCGGTGCGGCGGCGTCAGAGCAGAGCATGAGAAAATCGACGGCTATGATCGAACGCTTCACGCCCCACGGCTCCCCTGCCCCCCGAGGACCCTACTCACCGGCAGTCCGCGCGGGAGATTTTGTCTTCGTTTCAGGACAGTTGCCCATCGACGCCGCTAGCAACAAAATCGCTTCCGCCTCGGTTGCCGAACAGACGCGCCAGACCATCGAGAACCTCCAGACGGTACTCTCGGCTGCGGGCGCCGGTCTCGCGGACGTCGTCAAGTGTTCCGTTTTCCTCGCGGATATCCGCGACTTCGCGGCGATGAATGAGGTCTACGCCGAATTCTTCGGCGAGGCGAAACCGGCCCGATCCACCGTCCAGGCCGTGTTGCCCAGCTCGGAAGCCAGAGTCGAAATCGACTGCATCGCCTACGCTCCCCGCGGCGCGGCGGCCTAAGGCGAGTCGAGGAGCCCGGTCAGCGCCAAGCTGAACTCAGGCCAATAGGTGATGACCAGCACCGCAATGAACAGCATCACCGTGTAGGGCAGAGTCGAACGGTAGACTGCCGACAGCGGTTTGTCGAAGCGGTAGGCCGCCAGAAACAGGTTCTCGCCCATCGGCGGCATCAGGTAACCCAACTCCATGTTGGCCAAGAAGATGATGCCCAAATGGACCGGATCGACGCCGTACGCCGCACCGATGGGAGCGACCAAGGGCACCACGACAATGATCGCGGAATAGATATCCATCAATGCGCCGATCGCGATCAAGAACAAATTCAGCGCCAGCAAAAAGACCCACTTCGATTCGATGTTGGCCTGCACCCATTCCAGGGCATGCGTCGGGATCTGCTCAAAGATCAGCCAGTTCGTGAAGCCCATGGCCACGCCGAGGATGATCATGAAACCGCCGATCAACGTCGCGCATTCCACCATGATTCGCGGCAGATCTTTGCGCAGGCTCAGACTCCTGAAGAT
>CAMPKL010000347.1 GCA_946887065.1 uncultured Bryobacterales bacterium | reverse complement strand
CAACAACATCGCCCCATTTCACCCCGGACATCGGCGGACATTCCCGGACATTCCCGGACATTCGCGGCCCTCTCACGGACACCGGCGGCCAAAACGCACCGTCGCACGGCCGCCGCACGGACGCACGCGGACCGTCGCCGAAATAACACTTGCCGTTGCGATAGGCCGTGCGCCACTATACGCCCAGCATGAAACGCCGACAATTCCTCACCGCCGCCACGCTCGCCGCGGCCCCCGCCGCCGCCATGGCCCAAGCCCCGATGCCGATGGGCGACAAGCCCGCCATCGCCATCACGGACATTAAGACCTTTCTCATCGGCACAGGCAGCCGCAACTGGATCTACGTCAAGGTCGAAACCGACCAGGGCATATCCGGCATCGGCGAAGCCTACTCGGTCGGCCCCGATGAAGCGACCGTCAAGGTCATCGAAGACTTCAAGCTCTGGCTCGTCGGCCAAGACCCGCGCAACATCCAGTACCTGTTTGACTTGATGTACAACACGACGCGCTTCCCCGGGGGCTCCGTCGTCAATTCCGCCATCAGCGGTATTGAACACGCCCTATGGGACGTCGCCGGAAAGGCCGCCGGGCTCCCCGTTTGGGCCTTGCTAGGCGGACGCATCCGCAACAAGGTCCGCGTTTACCAAAGCATCGGCGGCTCCAGTCCCCAAGCCGCCGCCGAGAGCGCCCAACGCCTGGTCGAAAGACACGGCTACACCGCCGTCAAGATGTCGCCGCACAACCCGGACGACAACGCCATGCCCTACAACATGGTCACGCGCATCGCCGGCGAGCGCGTCGGCGCCGTCCGCCGCGCGCTGGGTCCCGACGTCGATATCGCGGTCGACATCCACGCGCATTTCTTTGAGGTGCAGCGCGCGATTCGCCTGGCCAAGGAGATCGAGCAGTATTACCCGTTCTGGTTGGAGGAGCCCATTCGTCCGGAGAACTTCGAGGTCATGAAAAAACTCTCCGACCACGTCGACATTCCGCTGGCGAGCGGCGAGTGCAACTACACCAAGTACGAATTCCGCGACTTGATCAACATTCAAGCCCTCGACGTCGTCCAACCGGACATCTGCGCCTGCGGCGGCGTGCTCGAAACCAAAAAGATCGCCGCGATGGCCGAGGCGCAGTACATGATGATCGCGCCCCACAACCCGATGAGCCCGCTGGCGACCGCCGTCAACGTCCACTTCGCCGCATCGACGCCGAACTTCCTGATCCTCGAATATCACGCACCCGTCGACGGCGCCTGGAAAGACGTCCTCAAGGAACCGCTCATGGTCCAGGACGGTTACGTCGACATTCCCACCAAACCAGGCTGGGGCGTCGAACTCAACGAAGAAGCCTTCCAGCACATGCCGCCCAGCCCCTGGAAGCGCAATACGGGCTTCAGGGCCGACGGCTCCGTCGCCTTCCTCTAATTCGGGATCGGATCGAGCGTGCCCAACGGGACGGACTGCCGGCAGGAACGCAGCCGCCGCCAAGAAAGCGAAAGCCCTTCGACGATGCCGAAGCGCTGAACCACATGCTTGGAGTACTCCGAGCAGGTGGGCTCGTAGCGGCAGCGGATGTAGCGGCTCAACTGTGGGCTAACATGAGACTGATAGAACTCCACGGCGCCGAGATAAGCGGCGGCGGATATTTGACGGTCGGCTGGACGAAGCGCATCGCCAGCCGCCGCGAGAACAAGCAAAAAGAAGACGGCGAGATAGGTCTCGGGGCGCTTTAGACGTTGCCGCAGTGTGGGCATCTGGCGAGCGACTTCAATCTCATATTGCCGCAACTAGGGCAGGCTACTTTATCGCCTTTCGGCCGCGAGAGGATGTAGATGACCAACCCAAGAACGCTGGTAAAGAAAACCAGCAGCACCCAGATGATGGAGTTTTCCACACCCCGCGCCTTGGAGTCTTTGGCTACCCAGACGATCATCGCAATGTTGGCTGCGATGATGATGATGGGGATCATTAGAGCCAAACCGCCAAGGGTGGCACAGACGCCGACCCCGACAGCGTCCTCAAATTCCCCTTGCGCCAAGGCGCGCTGGGCCAGCAACAGTGGCAGGGCTCCCACAGCCAGGCCAATCATCGTTCTCAGGAAACTCATCTTCAACTCCTTGCGGGCGATAGGAAGCCAAGAAAACATTTAGATCCGCGCGTGCGGATCGCGACATTGTAGCGCCGCCGGAGTTTCCCCGCCACCGATTTTCGTGTCATAACGGGGGACGACCCTTCCGGGCGGTTGCTGTACGATAGGCCCGTGACTTTACGAGAGGAGAAATCAACTGTGTCCGATTACATTCAGATCGCCGGGCTCCAGGTTGAGCGCGGTCTAGCCGACTTTGTCGAGAAAGAGGCCGCTCCGCGCACGGGAATCACCGCCGCGGCATTCTGGCAAGGGTTGAGCGACATCGTGGCTGACCTCGGCCCCAAGAACCGCGCGCTGCTTGACCGTCGCGATGAACTCCAGGCGGCAATCGACAAGTGGCATGTTAAGCGTGCGGGCAAGGCCATCGACCCAGCCGAGTACAAAGCCTTCCTGACCGAAATCGGTTACCTGCAGCCCGAGCCCGAAGACTTCGCAATCCAAACGGTGGGCGTGGACCTCGAGATTGGTACAGTCGCCGGTCCTCAACTCGTCGTTCCCGTCGATAACGCGCGCTATGCCCTGAACGCAGCTAACGCCCGCTGGGGCAGCCTTTATGACGCGCTCTACGGCACAAACGTGATTCCTGAGGACAACGGCTGCGAGAAGGCCGGACCCTACAACCCCGTGCGCGGCCAGAAGGTCGTCGACATGGTCAACGAGATCCTCGACAAGCACGTGCCCCTGGCGTCGGGTAAATACGCCGACCTGGCGAGTGTCGCGGTCAGCGGCGAGAGCTTATCCGTCACGCTCAAAGACGGCAAGACGACCGGGTTGAAAGATCCCTCGCAATTCGCCGGCTTCGTGCAAGGGGATGACGGCCTAAAAGCCGTCCTGCTGCAGCACAACCATCTGCACATCGAGCTGCAATTCGACAAGAACCACATCGTCGGCAAATCTCACCCGGCGGGGCTCAAGGACGTTGAACTCGAAGCCGCGGTGACCACCATCCAAGACTGCGAAGACTCGGTCGCCGCCGTCGATGCCGCCGACAAAACCGTCGTTTATCGCAACTGGTTGGGCATCATGAAGGGCGACCTGGAGGCGCAGCTCAGAAAGGGCGACCGGACGATCACTCGACGCCTGAACGCTGACCGCGGCTATACGTCGCCCAACGGCAAGCCGCTGACTTTGCACGGCCGCAGTCTATTGTTGGTCCGCAATGTCGGGGCGCACATGTACACCGACGCCGTGACGGCGGCGGACGGTTCGCAGATCCCCGAAGGGTTCCTCGACTGCATGGTCACCACCCTTTGCGCGTTGCACGATTTGAAGAAGCTCAGCCCACTGCGCAACAGCCGCTCGGGCAGCATGTATATCGTCAAGCCCAAACAGCACGGGCCGGACGAGGTCGCCGCGACTTGCGAGCTGTTCGGCCGGGTCGAAAAGGCCCTGGGACTACCGGCGAAAACGCTGAAGATCGGCATCATGGACGAGGAGCGCCGCACCACCGTGAACCTCAAGCGCTGCATCTACGAGGCGCGCGATCGCGTGGTCTTCATCAACACCGGGTTTCTCGACCGTACCGGCGACGAAATGCACACCAGCATGGAAGCCGGGCCGATGCTGCCCAAGATGGAAATCAAAAATACCCCGTGGATGCTGGCCTATGAAGACTGGAACGTCGACACCGGCATCGAGTGCGGCCTGCCCGGCAAGGCGCAGATCGGCAAAGGCATGTGGGCCATGCCCGACATGATGAAAGAAATGCTCGCCGCCAAGGTGGGCCACCCCAAGGCCGGGGCTAACTGCGCCTGGGTTCCTTCGCCCACTGCAGCAGTGCTGCACGCGCTGCACTACCACGACGTCAACGTTTCCGCGCGTCAACAGGAACTTGCGAATCGGAAGCGGGCCGGCCTGGGAGATATTCTCACCCCGCCGTTGCTCGGCGACCGCAAACTGACCACGAAAGAGATCGAGAGCGAATTGGAGAACAACGCGCAAGGCATTCTTGGTTACGTGATCCGCTGGGTCGAGCAAAGCGTCGGCTGCTCCAAAGTGCCCGACCTCCACGATGTCGGCCTGATGGAAGACCGCGCGACGCTGCGCATTTCCAGCCAGCACCTGGCCAACTGGCTGCACCACAAAATCGTCACGCGCGAACAGGTGATCGCGGCTTTCGAGAAAATGGCGGTTGCCGTCGACCGTCAGAACGCGGGCGACCCGAGATACAAGAACATGGCGCCTGATTTCGCCTCCAGTGAGGGCTATCAGGCCGCGCTGCAACTCGTCTTTGAGGGCCGCGCGGAACCGAACGGCTACACCGAACGGGTGCTCACGGCGCGCCGCCGCGCCGCGAAGGCCCGCTAGGAGGCGCCGGCAGCCTTGGCCGTCGGCGCATCCTTCAACTCGAACAGATGCGCCGGAGTCCACTCCGCCGGGCTCCAGCGGTAACCTTGTCCGAAAATTCCCCTTAACGCGAAGCCGCCCTCGCGGCTTTCGCAACCGACGACGGTCACTTCCGCCTCGATGCCTTCGGCATCCATGATGAGCCGTTCGCCCGAGGTGTAGTTTCTGACGGCGGACAACACGACGCTGCGGGGAGTAATCTCCTCCAACAGCACTGTCTCGGGCGGATGGCCGCCGTCTTTGGGCCGCAGCCGGACAAGTTGAGAGCACAAGAAGTGCAAGAAGG
>CAMPKL010000346.1 GCA_946887065.1 uncultured Bryobacterales bacterium | reverse complement strand
GGTCGATGCTGGCCTTGAGTTCCCGGCTCGTCCAGCCGGGCAGTTCGCGGTCGATCCGGCCGACGCAAGCGGGATAAGGCACGATGCTGTACTTGCCTTTGATCTCGCGCTCGCCGCACCACTCGCCGAACTTGCGTACGAACGCATCGGGGATCTCCGCCGGCATCGACCGCCAATCCTGCGTATAGCTCTTGTAGTCGTGTGCGGCGGCGAACTGCGGAATCGAGAAGCGGTTCAAGTTCACCAAGCAAGTGGAGTCGTCGATGATGAACGACAAGGGCACGCGGTTGCGCGGGTTCAGCACCGTCACCGAAGCATCCTGGGCCGGCCGCTCTCCGGGAATCGGGTCGTCGCCGAGCGCCGGCCGGGCGAAATACCCGGCGGCAGCCCCCGCGCTCATCTGCAGCAATCGGCGTCGTGAGAGAGGGGTCATGCCGAGGCCATTCTACCGCTCTCCCGACGCCGCGCGAAGACTCGCCTCGAGCCTTGCTCGTTACTGAATGGTGCTGGCTTCGTCCACGCCCATCGGCCCCGTCGTAATGTTGCGATTGACGTGGCGGTCCAAATTGATCACGTAAGTATCGGGCGAGGCCAACAAGTGCGGCGAGTGCGTCGCGGCGATGATTCGGAAATTCTTCTGATCCACGAGTTCCTTGAGCATTTTCAAGACGCGCCGCTGGTTCGATTGCGACAGCGCCATCTCCGGCTCATCCAACAGCAACACCGATCCATCCGGCAGAGACGGAAACGTTTCGCGGAACAGCGACAGCATCACTTGTCCGTGACTCGCGGACGTAATGAACTCCTTCATCCGCGGATCGTCGTTGAACAACTCAGGATTATTCCGCGGGTTGTGCTGCTCGGCATCGAACAGCAACACCTTGCCTAACTCCACGCCTTTCTTATCCAGCTTGTAGGCGTAGCCCTCCACCTGTTCCTCGCGCATCGCGAGATAAATCGAGTGCAACAGCGTGGACTTTCCCGAGCCGTTCTCCCCCTCCAGCATCACCAATGGGTGCGACAGATCCACAATCATCGGCATGTGGAAGTTGAGATTGACGAAGATCGGATGCGAAAGAATCTTGAGATACATAGGGTAAGTCCAAGCATACCAAGGCGATAAGCTCGTCGCTGGAGTCCACGCGGAAGCCGATTCCCGGATTCTGTTCCTTCGCCGCAGCGATCACCCGCTCCGAAAAATCCATTCCCTTCACGTCGGCGTTCGGTCGCTGAGGCGCCTCGTCAAATTAGGTGCCCACAGCAGGTCAGTATTATCATGTGAAGGTTTCCCGCGCATCTGCGTTCAGGAGTTCCCAGCTATGCCTACTGTCAGAGTTAACGGCGCCGATCATCAATTCGACGGCGACCCGCAGCTTCCGCTGCTTTGGTACCTTCGCGACTTTCTGGGCCTCACCGGATCGAAGTTCGGCTGCGGCATGGGACTTTGCGGCGCCTGCACCGTCCACCAAGACGGCGTCGCGATCCGCTCCTGCATCACGCCGGTCAGTTCTCTTGAGGGCAAAGAAATCACCACCATCGAAGCCCTCTCCGCGGCCGCCGATCACCCCATTCAAAAAGCTTGGCGCGAACTCGATGTTCCCCAGTGCGGCTACTGCCAATCCGGCCAGATGATGCAAGCCGCCTCCATGCTCAAGGAAACGCCTTCGCCCACCGACGAAGACATCGACCGCGTCATGCAAGGCAATATCTGCCGCTGCGGCGCTTATCAACGTATACGCATGGCCATTAAGCAGGCCGCGGAGGAAATGGCATGAGCGCCCCAGTAGTCAACGTCAGCCGCCGCGGTTTCCTCGGCTCCATACTCGGCGCAGGCGCCTTCATCCTCGCCACGCGCTGCGGCACGAATCCGACCGAATCCGCCGCCTACGTCTCTCCCGCCGAATCCGCCGTCTTCAGCCCCGACATCTTCGTCGGCATCGACGCCGACGGAACCGTTCACATCATCGGACACCGTTCCGAAATGGGCCAAGGCAGCAAGAGCAGCCTGCCCATGGTCGTCGCCGACGAAATGGAAGCCGACTGGGCCCGCGTCGTCGTCGAACAAGGCATCGGCGACAAGCGCTACGGCGACCAGAACACGGACGGTTCACGATCCGTCCGCTTCTTCCTCGAAAAGATGAAGCAAGTCGGCGCCACCGCGCGTCGCATGCTCGAGCAAGCCGCCGCCGACCAATGGGGCGTCCCTGTTGGAGAAGTGACGGCACGTAATCACCAAGTGGTCCACGAGGCTTCAAACCGCAGCATCGGATTCGGTGAACTAGCCGAAGCCGCCTCCAAACTCGAAGTCCCAGCCGTCGAAACGCTCACGTTCAAGGACAAGTCCCAGTACCGCTATATGGGCAAGCCGATGCACGTGTCCGACCTCGACGCCATCGTCAACGGCACGGCCATCTTCGGACAAGACTTCAAGCTTGACGGCATGGTGTACGCCTCCGTGGAGCATCCGCCCGTTCTCGGCGGCAAAGCGACCAGCGTCGACTCAACCGCGGCTCTTGAGGTTTGGGGCGTGCAGCAAGTCATTGAGTTGCCGTATTTCACGCCGCCGCACGGCTTCCAGGCTCTAGGCGGCATCGCCGTCATCGCCGACAATACTTGGTCGACCTTCCAGGGCCGCAAGGCGCTCAAAGTCGAGTGGGAGGACGGTCCCAACGCCGCCTACAACTCGGCTCAGTACAAGGCCGCCTTGCAGGAGACCACCCGCGCCGAGTGCACTGTCGACCGTAACGTGGGCGACGTCGATGCCGAGTTCGCCAAAGGCGGCAAGATCATCGAGGCCGAGTACTACGTGCCGCACCTCTCGCACGCCCCGATGGAACCGCCCGCCGCAGTGGCCGACTTCCGCGACGGCAAGGTCACCGTCTGGTCCTGCACCCAGAATCCGCAAGCCGTCCAAGAAACCGTCGCTGCGGCTTTGGGCATTCCCCAGGAAGACGTCACCGCGCATCCCACTCTTCTCGGCGGCGGCTTCGGTCGCAAATCGAAGCCCGATTACTGCGCCGAGGCGGCGCTGCTTTCGCGCGAACTCGGAAAACCCGTTAAGGTCGCCTGGAGCCGCGAAGACGACATTCGCTTCGACTTCTTCCACGCTGTCGCGGCCATGTACATCAAGGCTCGCGTCGGCGCCGACGGCAAGCCCACTGCTTGGCTGCAACGCTCCGCATTCCCCTCGATCTTCACCACCTTCAACCTTGAGCAACAGCGCGGTACGCCTCTGGAACTCGCCATGGGCTGGACGGACGTCCCGTTCAACATCCCCAACCACCGCGCCGAGAATGGTCCGGCCAAAAATCACGTCCGCATCGGCTGGATGCGCTCAGTCGCCAACATCTACCACGCCTTCGCCGTCCACTCTTTCATCGACGAGTTGGCGGCTGCGGCCGGCCGCGATCCGCTTGACTACATGCGCGAGATGTTAGGCGACGACCGCATTCTGGCCATCGCCGAACAGGCCCCCGACTACGCCAACTATGGGGCTGCGCTCGAAGACTACCCCATCGACATCGGCCGTCATTTGAACGTGCTCAACACCCTCGCCGAACAATCCGATTGGGTCAATCGCCGGCGGGCCCTGCGCGGCAAGAAGGGCCAAGGTCTCGGCATTGCCGTTCACCGCAGCTTCCTGTCTTACGTCGGCTCCGTTGTGGAAGTCGCCGTGGACGCTCAAGGCAACGTCACCATCCCGCGCGTTGACACCGTCCTCGACGCCGGCACGACCATTAGCCCCGAGCGCATCCGCTCGCAGTTCGAAGGCGCCGCCGTGTTCGGCGCGTCCATCGCCCTGATGAGTAAGATCACCGCCACCGACGGCCGCATCGATCAGTCGAACTTCCACGACTATCCGGTCTGCCGCATCCACCAGGCCCCGAAACACGTGAACGTCCACGTGATCGAGAGCGACGCGCCGCCCTCCGGCATCGGCGAACCCGGCGTTCCGCCCTTCATCCCGGCGCTAACCAACGCCATCTTCGCCGCCACCGGCAAACGAATCCGCGAACTGCCTCTAGAAGGCCAAAGCCTGGTCTAGAAGTTAGCTGGTCCGAGCCGCGAACCTTTAGGTCGCGGTCCCAAACAACCGCACGCTAAAGCTATGCGGCTCGGATCATCGCGCCTCCAAATTATCGGGATAGACGGCCATCGGCTCGCCCTGACCAAACAGGACGTACCTGACGGCCTGGACAACTGCTTCGTCCGTCCACAGATACCGAGTGCTCCCATGACGGCTCCAGCGTTTGCTGCTCCGGCCTTCTATGCGATTCAGTTCAAAACTAGCGCGCCCCTTTATTCGGCCCATCACTCCTTCAGGGTCGGCGTCCCCAGCGACAACGACGTGGACATGATTCGTGCGCACATGTGCAGCGCTCAATGCGTAACCGGAACCCGCACAAACATCCTGAATCACGTCTAAGACGACTGAGCGCTCCTCAGATCCCAACAGATACGGGGCGGACTTCATGCGCAGGCGCTCGTACTTCATGCGCGGAGGGCTCGCCGGAACATACGCCGTCTCCGGTGCACAGTTCTCACGATCAACCGAGCCCCGCTCGTCTCCATGCAACCGCGTACCGTAACACGTGAAAGTGATCAGATAGGCCAAAGGACGCCCAACAGGTCCTCCCAGCCTTCGAGGCGAAGGCAAATCCGCCCCAAGCCATACCATCGGCACCGCCGATCCGAGCCGCCAAGCTTTAGCTGGCGGTCTCCCGCGTCAGCGTCTCACCGGGAACCAAACCGCCCCCGCCGGTGTCTCTCTTCCCAAATGCGCGTCATCCTC
>CAMPKL010000345.1 GCA_946887065.1 uncultured Bryobacterales bacterium | reverse complement strand
CAATGCGTCTGCGTGCTGGTGGCGGCGCCGGAGATTCTCCGGCCGGACTGCAGAACCCCCGAGCACATGCGCTGGGCCAACGGCCTGTGTCGGTTCCGGGAGTCGGCCTCAGTCGTAGAGCTTCCCACGGGTCAAGCGCGCCGAATGCGGGCGTGAGATCCTATGCTTCGCTCGGATTGCCGCAGCACTGGCATGGGCGGCCGGGAGTCGTGGCCTAGACTGTATCCGAAATCTCAACAGCTATGGACCGCACGATCGCAGACTCGACGTTCGAACCTCACTACACGATCGGCGATCTCGCCAAACAGTGGCGGCTAGGTCGTGAGACCATTCGGCTGCTGGTCAAGGATGAGCCGGATGTCCTCAAGCTGAGCCTGGGGCGGCGAAAAGTGCTGACGCGCTACAGCATTCCCGAATCCGTGGCACGTCGCATCCACACAAGGCTTTTCGATCCGGCGTCCCGAATCTGATCCGGCTAGATTTCTCCAGGCGTTAGTTCTCTCGGCTAGGAGCAAACGGAACGCGGAAAAGTGCAGCGTCTCGGACCCGGCGCCGAGATCTAAGCTGAAGCAGCCTTAGCGCGCGCGGCTTCCTCGCAGTCTGCCGCAAAACTGTAGTCGCCTTTGCCAATCTTGTCCTGCGCCTTCTTGAAGAGGCGTTCGGGAGGGGTCAGACTTGCTGCCCGGGCAGCATCCATGCGGTCTGTTAGTTCGTCAAACGTAACTCTAAATACTTCTGGCTTTTCATGGGACTTTATGCGCCACGCCTGGCGAAACCGATCCTGAAGGCTCTTGAATTCATGTGCGTGCCGGGCCACCGTATCCAGGCTCACATCGAAGTCCAGAGCCTTGTAAATCGCCGGAATTAGACCAGCCCGCAAGGCGCAAAAACCGGTCAGAGCTTCAAGGCCTTCCCGCTGGACGAGCAGCGGCCAGGTCGCAACGCCTCCCAGAATAATCGGTGCAACGACAAACCCTATCCTCCACCGCCGCAGCGCCTTCAGCCATTCGAACAGAGAGGTCGAGGTATAGAGACACGACTCCTCCTGCCGTCGGCATTCGTCGATCAGGTTCTTCGTACGCTCCTCCAGCACGCGCTCCGGGCAACGAAGCCGCCGAAGATCTTCTGCCATTCGTCTCCGGCCGCTTCGACCTGATTCCGGTACTCGTAATCGCAAGCCTTCGAGGCGCGCTGGTAGGCCGTGAGAGTGCGGCTCAGCCACGCCTCGCCCAGACAAACGACTTCGTACGTTCCCGGCGCAAAAACAAACCCGTTTGCTTTGCCGTGGAGATAGGCGAAGAAATCCCGCATAATCCAGTCGAAATAGAAAAATGTCTTCTCCCTCCAGGGCGATTGCTGGAGGAACTCGGCCGCAACGAGTTCGAGCTGAAAGGACTTGATGGGGACCGAACAGTAGGCCTGCCAGACCTTCAGCATCCGGATCAGGGGCCGCAGATTGTTGTTGCATGCAGCATCGACCGCGTCGATCCGGCGCAACTCCTCCTGAGGATCAGTCGTTGTATACGAGCCGCCATTGTTGGTGTTGCAAATCCAGTACTTTCCGGTATTAAGCTGGAACGCCGGAGCCACCTCGACGTTGTAGGTCAAGAACTTGACCATGACGACCTGACCGTCGCCGCGCATCTCGGTGTTCGGATACGTCTTGAGAAGGCACTCCTTGACCTCAACCGGCTCGCGGCGCTGCCAGGGCCGGGAGGCTAACAGCGACGGTTCAGACAGCCAGCGTACACGGGTTGCAGAATGTTAGCGCGGGAGAGCTGTTGCCAAAATGCCCTCTGCGGTTGCTGAAACGGCATGATTGGGCAGCATTCGAAGGACAGAGCGGCAGCGGGGGGAGTAGCGAGCGGGGCAGAGCGCGAAAACCATTGCATCGCGGCCAGGGATCGGCTACCGTGTCAGTGCTAGGGCGGCCAAAACGGAAATCCTGGTTGAGTGGGCAGGTATCAAATAAATGCGTCTCCGTCAGACGTTGTTCATAGCCGGGTTGAGTGTCCTGCTCTACGCCCCAGCTCCAGCTCAGCTGAATCTCAGCCGGCAGCCGGACTTCTTTGCGGCCGGTGCCTCCAATTGGAGCGTCCCGCTCGGAGCGCGAGACGGCCTCGGGGCGGCCTTCGCATCAGGTGATTTCAACAACGACGGTTTCACGGATTTGGCCGTCGGGGCTCCAACTAAGATGCTGCAGTCTGCCAGCGAGGCGGGTGCCGTCCATATCCTGTTCGGGGCTGCGACGGGTTTGCAGAGGAGTGGGTCGCAAGTCTTCAATCAATCGTCGCCTGAGACAGGAGACCAGCTAGGACGAGCTCTCGCGGCGGGCGACTTCAACAATGACGGCTTCCAGGACCTCGCCGTCGCCGCGGATCTGGAGGACATGCGGGGCGTGCGCGACGCCGGGGGCGTCTACGTAGTCTACGGAAGTACGAGTGGCTTGTCTGTCGCGGGATCTCAATTCTGGGAGCAAGCGTCGGAAGGAATCGCAGCGTCTCCGGCAGACGGCGACAGATTCGGGTTCGCCCTCACCGTAGGGGATTTCAACGGAGATCAGTATGCGGACCTTGTTATAGGCTCGCCGTGGGAGGACGAATTCGGCGCCGCTAACTCAGGGGCGGTGCACACCATATATGGCACTGCTTCCGGATTGGCGGCCAACAGCGTGCAGGTTTGGAATCGTAACTCGATTGAAATCGACGGGCTGGCGGGGGACCGTCTGGGGTGGTCGGTAGCAGCGGGCGACTTCAACCGGGACGGGTTTGAAGATTTGGCGGTCGGCCTTCCTGGACGCAGGGTGGGGTCCGCCGAGAGGCGGGTGCGATCATCGTGATGTTCGGAAGCGTGGCGGGCTTGGTACGCGCCGCTAGGCAGTTCCTCACACAGGCGTCTCCGAACGTTCTCGGCAATGAGGCCAGCCAAGCTCACTTTGGCTACTCCCTGGCGGTCAACGATTTCAATGGAGATGGATATTCGGACCTTGCGGCGGGTGTACCCGGACAATCTGTCAGCGGCGTAGCCAAGGCCGGGGTCGCGATTATTTCTTTCGGCGGGACCTCCGGCCTTGCGGGCTCCACTGGACAAACGATTTCGCTGGCGATCCCGCAGTTGGCGGCCATACCGGCCCCAGAGGATCGATTTGGGGAAGCGATGGCAGCCGCTGACTTCGACCACGACGGATTCTCGGACTTGGCCGTCGGCATCCCCGCTCGCGATACGGGCGATGCCGGCGCCTTGACGGTGGTATACGGAAGAGCGAACGGCTTCACCGCGCAGGGTGCCCAATACATCTCTCAAGCGCTGATCAGCCCTACGCCGTCGACCGGCGATCGCTTTGGGCAGGCTCTCGAAGTTGGAGACTTCAACGCCGATGGATTTCAAGACCTGGCTACGGGTCAACCTGGTGACGACATCAGCGGAGCCGCCGACGCCGGCTCCTTCACGATCCAATACGGCGCGAGGCCGCTGGCAACTCCGGACGATCTCCAAAGGAGGCTCCGGTCGCTGTCGCGTATCGGCGGAACTCTCGCGAGTTTGGCTGGGAGGCCGGGTCCGACGCCAGAGCCCACCGATCCGGAAGAACCCGACCCTGGCGGTCCAGATCCGGAATCCGACCCAGACGCCCATGTCTGTTCGACTATTGAGCCTCTACCGACTCCCACGCCACCGCGATCACCGGGCAATCCGACCGATCGTCCGCTTGTTCTTCAAGCCGCGGGGGACGTGAACTGCAAGTGGTACCGCAACTCACTAACCGTGCGTTTCCTGGGCGGCGCGCCGGACGTGAGAGCTCGCATCGAATCCCTCGCGCATGAATGGGAACCATGGACGGGCATTACCTTTCAGTTCGTCAACGGTGGTATCGCGGACATCCGAATCGGCTTTGACCGGACTGGCGGCTCGTGGTCCTATGTCGGAAAGTGCCGCAGTTACGATGACGCCAATCAGGCCAACATGAATTTTGGCTGGCTCGAAACCTATGCAGACGCTTTGCGTTTCAAATCTCCCCAGACGAGTGAAGCGGATGTATTGGAAGCTGAGCGACTCGAGTATCGCAGAGTCGTGCTGCACGAATTCGGCCATGCGTTGGGCCTGATCCATGAGCACCAGAGCCCCTCCGCAAATATCCAATGGAATCAGGAAGTTGTCATCCGAGAAATGCTGGAGGAGAATAGCTCGTGGACGAGAGATCGTGTCATAGCAAACATTTTCAGCAGGTACTCTCTTTCGTCAACGAACTATACAGCCTATGACCCGGACTCGATCATGGTCTATTCCTTTCCTTCACGCTGGACCGTTGATGGCTTCTCTCAGAAGCATAACTACGATCTCTCGGAGCGAGATCGGAACTTCATGACAACCTGGAACTCCACCGAGCCATGGCTCGATGCTCTCTCGAATGAGCCTGAAGCAGAATACTTCGCTGGCAACTGGGACGGCATCGGAGGAGATAATCTCTGTTGATGGACCACGATTACGACACGTTTCCCGAGCACGTACGCTGTTACGGCAACGGGGACGATGAAGACCAATACATGATCGGCGACTGGACCAATAGCGGCCGGGATACCGTCGCGGTGCGACGGGATAACTGCGTGTACATGGACTTTGACTACGACTTCACCCATGACTTCGTGCAGTGCTATGGGCTCGGAAACACCGAGGACGAATATCTTGTGGGCGATTGGGACGGCGATGGTTTCGACAACATCGCCGTGCGAAGGAATCAGTGCGTCAACATGGACTTCGATTTCGACGAGGATCACGAGGTCCAGCACTGTTTCGGGAA
>CAMPKL010000344.1 GCA_946887065.1 uncultured Bryobacterales bacterium | reverse complement strand
CATCATACGCGAAGTCGAGATGCCGGCCGGGACCGCCGCGAGGAACTAGCCGGTGCGTTGGTCTTGCCTCGCCCTGCTTTTGGCGTTCTGGCCCGCCGCCGAAGCCCTCGCTGCTGTTGAACTCGTGCCGCTGCAGCCGTCGCCCAAATACGCGGACGCCGCCGAAAGCGGATCCCTGTCATTCGCCTGTTCCCCCTCGCCCGGGGAGCTGGCTCCGTTCTTCGCCGGCCACGATCTTCCTTTCGACGCCGGGTTGGTCCGCGCCCGCGGAGAGCTAGCCTGCCACGTCTTTTATGAGCCGACGCTCAAAGGGTTCCGGGCCTCCAGGGACAACGAGACCGCCGAAGGCCTTTACTCGTCCATCAATCCCTATAGCTTTCTGGCCAACAGCGAGATCCCCGGCGATAGCCTCGAAATCGTCAAAGAAATTCTTAGCCGCCTATCCCGCCCACTCGATGTACGCCTGACCGTGTCCGGCGGCTTCTCTCAAGCGCTTTGGGAGCCCGCTGCCGTCCGCCACTTCGGCGGGCTGCCTCATCGTTTCTCATTTTTTGAAAGCGTCGATTCCGTCGCCCATCCTTGGGCCCAAGACCACATCAAGGCCGGCCAAGTCGACGGCCAGCCTCGCGTCCTCATCCCGCGGCGGCTCTACGAGTACGGCCCCGATGACGGCGAGATGACCGAGAGCCTTCTTGCGAGTCTTGAACGGCAGGGGTTTGTGCGCTCGAAATTGTCGTGGCAGGGCGGCGCCCTGCAGTTTGTAGCCGATCCGAGAGACCCATCCAAAACCATCCTCGTCCACGGCGGCGCCTTCCGCTATTGGGGCGACGAATTGAATGCTGCGGAGTACGGCTACGTACTTGGCCGGGAGTTCGGCGCCGACGAAGTTTTGGATCTCAGCGACGCCGGCGCCCAGGCCGACTCTCTCGTCGCATTCCTGCCTCAGGACAATTCCGTCCTGGTTTCGCAGATGGTGCGCGGCAACACCGATGTCGCCCGTGCGGCGGCATTTCAACTTCTCGAAACGTTCTCCGCCTCAAGCCCGCCTCGCGCCATTCGTCAGCTAGCTTCCCTCCTGGCCGAATGGGAACACGATCTACGGGACGGTTCGCCGCAGCTGACGGAGACGCTCGCCGCCGCCCAGCAAGCTCTCGTAGCCGCCGCCCCGGACGTCGATCCCGAACTCGACACGCTGTTGAAAGCCTACATCGCCCGTCATTGCCCCGGCAGTCCAACATCCTGCTTCGACCAAGCGAACCAGGCGGACGTACTCGAAAGCGACCCGGAACTGATGCGCCGCTCCACCTCTCACACGGCCGTCAATCTATTGAGAGCCCGGCTTCGATCCATGCTCCTCGGGATCATCGAACAACAGGCCCAGCGAGGCGCTTGGAAAGAGGAGCCTGCGATCGATCGGGTTGCGGCCCAACTGGAGTCGTGGGGATTCCACGTCGTCAGAGTTCCCTACCTTCGCGGCGGCAGCGGGCCGAGCGTCAGTTACGTCAATTCCCTGCTGATCGACCAAAAGCTGTTCGTGCCGACGCTCGGGCTACGCCGCTTTGAAGAGCGCACTTTCTCCCAACTCCGCCGCGACTTACAGGGACGTTACCAAGTGATCCCCGTCGATGCCCGCACCGTGTTGACGCGAGGCGGAGGCGTGCACCGCGCATTCGGAATATTCCGGCAAGTTCCGCAGTAGTCCGTGCCGATCATCACCCAAGCCGATTCAAAGATCACAAACGGCAACCGCCCCAGGGTTACAATCGTGGCCACGACCGGAGGGATCATGGACAAGCTGGTTCGCAATTGGGGAGATAGTCTGACGCGCCGCAATGCGGTCAAGGGCCTCGCGGGATTCCTCGCCGGGTCCTCCATGCTGCGAGGTCAGCAGGACGTGTTCCGCGATCACAGTCGCTCTCCCGGCCTGGAAGAGCTTACAAGCGCATTCGACTTCGAACCCATCGCCTACGCCAAATTGCCGCGAGAGGTATTCAACTACACCGCTTACGGCTCCGGCGGCGAGTTCACCATGCGCCGCAATCGGGCCGCCTTCGATTGGGTTGAACTCGTGCCCCGCGGCGTCGCCAATGTGACCGCGATCGATACCTCGACCGACGTCTGCGGCACCAAGATGGCGTTCCCGATCATGGTTGCGCCGACAGCGGCGCATGTTGCGCTCTTTCCCGAGGGCGAGGCGGCGACTCATCTCGGTTGCACCAACGCATCCAATACGCCCATGATCATCAGCGCGAACGCCAGCCTGCCGGTCGATAAAATCGCCGCGGCCGCCAGCGGGCCGCTCTGGTATCAGCTCTATCCCCGCCAGCAACCCGACGCCAATCGCCCCCTGCTGGATGCCGCCCAACTAGCGGGATGCCAAGCCATTGTGGTGACCATCGATCAACAAGCCGCCTACTACGAACGACGGCTGCACGATCGCCACCTGCTCAACATGGGCAATCGCGGCCGAGGCGGCCGCGGCAGGCAGGGTGCGGGCGAAGCCAACCCCTACCGCATTTTGCGCAATCGGGCTTGGTACGACTGGAAGCTTTTTCACGACCTGCGGCCGATGATCCAAGTTCCCATGCTCGCCAAGGGCGTACTCACGGCCGAAGATGCTCGCCTCTGCGTCGAGCACGGCGTCCAAGGCATCGTCGACGCCGTGGCAGGCCGCATCCCCGTCATCATCGATAGCGGTTTCCGCCGCGGCTCCGACGTGCTCAAAGCTCTGGCCCTCGGCGCTTCCGCGGTTTGCTTCGGACGCGCGCCTCGCTACGGTTTGGCCAGCTTCGGGGCCGCCGGCGTCCAAAAGGTCCTGGAGATCCTGCAGGGCGAATTGGTGCTGGCCATGGCCCAAACCGGTCGCTCCAATCTCGCATCCATCGACCGCTCCCTGGTAAGGACGGACTTCGCATGAGCCTCGCTCCCTTCAATCGACGTGAGGCCCTGGCAGGTCTCACTGCTCTGTTCGCCGCCTCGCCGCTGCTGAGATCTCAGGACGTCCCCGTCCCCGAGCTCATCGGCGAAGAGCCGGGCCGCCTGGCTCCCGCCGGCGACTTGGTGAACGCGTTCGAGTTCGCACCCATGGCCGAGTACAAGCTCAGCCCGGAGACCTTCGCCGCCGTTGCCGACGGAGATCATGCCGCTT
Source organism: uncultured Bryobacterales bacterium (assembly GCA_946887065.1). Next base: position 1,649 of record CAMPKL010000344.1, on the reverse strand, counting down.
GGGATCGCATCACCTTCCGCCAGCGGATGGTCGATACCACCAGACTCAATCTCACGACCGATCTTTTTGGCGATGCGCATTTCACGCCGATCCTGGTCGGACCCGCCTCGCATCAAAAGCGCTTCCACCCCGATGGCGAATTGGCGATGGCCGAAGGCGCGTCCGCGGGCAAAGCCGCCCTGGTCGTCTCCGACCGCTCCGATCATGGGATTGACGAAATCGCCGCCAAGGCGACTTCAAGCCTTTGGTATCAGGTCTATCCCGAAGCCGATGTCGAGGCCTTGATCGGCCGCATTCGCCAAGCCAAGGCCGCCGGCTGCAAAGCCGTCTGTCTGACCGTCGGTTCGCCAGCCTCCGACTCTGCCGTCGCCGCCGACTGGGACTATGTCGACCGCATACGCCAAGCGACCGATGCGCCATTCCTCTTGAAGGGCGTCATGAGCCTCGAGGAAGCGCAGATGGCCGCCGACAAAGGCGTCAGCGGCATCATCGTCTCCAATCACGGCGGAAAGTTTCTGCCCGGAATCGCCGACCCGATCACCGTCCTTCCGGCGATCACGGAAGCTCTCAACGGCAGGATTCCCGTGCTGATTGACGGCGGCGTCCGGCGCGGAGCCGACGTGCTCAAAGCCCTGGCGCTCGGCGCTTCCGCCGCTCTGATAGCCCGGCCCGCTCTGTGGGCGCTGACCGCCTATGGCGCCGAAGGCGTCCAAAGAGTCATCGAACTGCTGCAAACCGAACTCGCCAACGACATGACCATGCTGGGGACGATTAATCCCGCGGCCGTCACCCGCGATCACGTTAAAGTCCATCGCCGTTAGGCGCTGTGACATCCGCTCGATCGACTTTCCAAACTCCCCACGGCTGGTCCCCGAGTCCCACCGGGTCGTGGTAGATTTCGCTGTGGACCAACCGTACACCCGCCAGGCCTTCCAGCCTGTTGGCCTCGATTCCGTGGCCCACGATGTAATCGATCCCCCGCCTTTCCAGAAAATCGGCGGTCAACTTGCCCGGAACCTCGAAGTAGCCCACCACACGGTTCGACAATCGCGCGCCGGCCATCGCAAAGTTGTTGGGCGGCGTCAGGTTCAACACGGTCGAACCCGCCGGCAGGTCATCGACGTAAGCCGGGTAGCGGTAAATCGCGGCGCGCGTATGCATGTCGAAGAGATATCGGCTGGCAATAAATGCGGAGGGTTCGAGCGCCACAATCGCGCAGGTGATCGTAATGGCCGAGCAGAACACCGCTTCAAATACTCGATTCCGCGCCGACGCCAAGACCGCCAGCAGCGGAGCCGATGCAATCACCAACAGCAACAGGAATACGAGGCCGAACCGCAGAGTCTGGTGCAAGGGAAACCACCAAATCAAACCGCAGTAGACCAATCCAACGGTCCACAACCTGAACTGCTTGTCCGCCCTGCGGCGCCAGGCAAGCCAACAGAAAAATGCCAATCCCAACGGAACGAATGCAGCGAAGGCCGCTCCCAGGCCCGTGTCGACGCTGTAGCTCGTCATGCTGGGCCGTGCCCGGTACTCAAGCCACGGATAGATCAACCACCCCGCCTGCGAGTGGACCCATCTGCCGATCGCCCAATCCGGCGGATTGATGTTGTTGGCCGCTACGCCTGGAAACAACACCCACGAGC
>CAMPKL010000343.1 GCA_946887065.1 uncultured Bryobacterales bacterium | reverse complement strand
GACCATGGGCAAGCAAGCAGCGACAGGGCCGTTCCAGCACGGCCAGCGCAAGGCTACTCTGCCTTACAAGTCTGCTTTCGGTCGACGACCGTGCAATCCTCTTGATAGATCCTCACAAACGTTTCATCCTTCCAGAGCCAATAGACAACAGGGCTCAGATCGGAAGCGGTCCGGTAAGCGAACCCGCTGATCGGCGGATCTTGAATGATCAAGCGGCTTTCTACTCGATGGAGAAAGCCGCGGCCGGCGCTAGGCGCGTCGAATATCCTTCCCGTCGTAAGATCCACCAAGTGGTGGACGGCGCAACTCGTGCCGCATCCCCACTGAGCGACGACATAGTGGCCGGCAAAGTCAGGCGGCTGCTCAGCAGCGCGGCGCAGTCGAGTTCGATAGGTCCAGCCTTGCGCGTGGCTAGAAAGGTCAATTGGTACCGAAGGGCCAGCAAAGTTCGCCTCAACGGGGAAGTCCTCAAATGTAGGAGCGCGGTTCTCCGACCAGTGCTGGGAAGCTTGTGCTCCCAAAGGGAGCGGCACCAGGAGGCAAAGGGAGACGATCCATCGAGCTCCGCGCATCAACTTATCCCACTTCTTCGTTCGCCCGGCGCAGCATGGCGCGAATCGCGGCAATAGCGTAAGCCGTTCCCGCGCGCCGCATGCCGCTATCGCCGACCAATTGCGGAATGTGATCGGGTACGAGCATACCGTTGAACTTCACTTGGCGCAGCGCCTTCATCACCGCGTACATGTCGAGATAGCCTTCATCGGGGAAGGTCTCGATGAAACTCGGCAAGGGGCTGGTGACGCTGCGGAAGTGAATCTCTTCGATCTTGCCGCGGCCGCCGAAGTCCTTGATCATCTCGAAAACGTCTTTGCCCATGTTCTCGCCGCCTTCGGACCAAGTGCCGACGCAGAATGTCAGGCCCCAGTGCGGGCTGCCTTTGCCTTCGATCGAATCGGAGATTTCTTCGGCCCGCCTGTAGCCGTCGTAGTGGACAAACACCTTGGCGACGCCGTTCATCATCTCCAAGGGCGGGTCGTCGGGGTGCAGAGCGAGCTTGATATCAGCTTCTTTGGCTACGGGCAAAATGGCCTTCATTAAGTACGTGTAGTTGGCCCAGATGTCGTCCGCCGTGTACACGCGGTCGTGCATCTGCTTCTCGACGCGGTTGCGGAAGTCTTCTAAATCGAACTTGCGTGCCGTGTAGCCTCGTTCGGTTTCGACTTCCGAAGTTGTGTAGGTGTTGCCCGGGTGGAAGTCGTAGCTGGCGATCGTGGCGCCGATGTCGCCGAGATTGCGAATGAACTGTTGGTAACTCTCGATGTCTTCGTCGCGGCCGGGTTTACCGAGTTGCACTTTTAGAGAGCGGTAGGCGTACTGCACGCCGGAGTAAATCTCCAGGCCGTACTTCTTGTAGCGGTCGCGGGTTTCGCGCATCTCCGCGAGGCTGGATCGCTCTTGGGGCCATTCGACGCGCGCATAGCGCAGGCCGATCTGTTGCAAGAAGTGCAGGTCGTCTTCGCTGAGATTCGACGAAACGCGGTGACTGAGTTTGATGTTGCCAGGCGCGTATTCGTCGATCTGTTTGCGAAGGATGTTGTCGGCCCGCAAGCCTTCGGGCAGCGCGGCGACGGCGGCGGCGGCGAGCGAGGCTTGCAGAAAGCGGCGGCGGCTGGGACTGAGCTGATTTCTCATAACGGCTCCGGTTGGACTGTTGGCCAGTCTAGCGCCGAAGCCCCCGCCAGGCAAACGAAGAGCTATTCGCTGCGGAGGGCGTTGGCTGGATCAGCCAGAGCGGCGCGGCGCGCCGGAGCCCAGCATGCTGCTAGGGCAGCCAAAGCCACGCAAGCAGCCGTCACCCCGAACGTCGCCGCATCTGTCGCCGCAACGCCGTACAACAGGCTCTGCAAAACGCCCGTGAGCAGCAAGGCTCCGGCAAGGCCAAGAGCAAGTCCGAGAGCGACAAGTTGAACGCCGCGACGCATCACCAGGCCCGACACGTTGCCTGTGTCGGCGCCGAGCGCTAAACGGATGCCGAACTCGCGCGTGCGCAGAGCCACCAAATAGGCCATCACGCCGTACACTCCGGCGACGGCCATCAACATACCCATCGCGGCGAACATCCCCAGCAACCACATGTAGAGGCGTGGACTCGCTAGCGATTCGTCGACGACCTGCCGCATCGTCGCCGTGCGAAACAACGCTTGGCCAGGGCTTACTTCGCGAACGGCGGCCCGAACCGCGCCCGCCAGCGATTCGGCAGACCCGCCGCCGCGCACGACCAGAGTCGAACCATGACTACGCAGCTGCGCAAAGTTCTGGGCCACGCTGTAGTAGACCTCCGGCGTGGCGGGAACACTCAACGTCTGCTGACGCACATCGCCGACCACGCCTACGATCGTGCCTCGATCCGTGCCGCGGCCTACCGGATCTTCGCCAGGGAAGTACTGCCGCGCAAACGCCTCGTTGACCAAGATCACTGCTTCGGCGTCGCCGTCATCGCGCGGCGAGAACTCACGGCCTTGGCGCAGCGGGACGCCCATGGCGCGAAAATATCCAGGCGTTACGTAGCGCAGTTCCACTCCGAGCAACTCGGTCCGCCCGGGGATGGTCAAGAAGCCGCCCCAGCCTGAGTTCTGAAGCGGCAGCAGAGAAATCAACCCCGCCGCGCGCACGCCTGGGATTTGCGCGACGCGCTGCTCAATCGCCGCCGATTCCTCGGCGCCGGATACTGCCACGTGCATGGTCAGCACGTTTTCGGCATTCAGGCCGGGGTCGGTGTTTTGCAGGTTGAGAAACGTTCGCAGCAGCAATCCCGCGCCGGCCAGCAGCACAAAAGCCAGGGCGACTTGGACGACGGCGAGGGCGTCCCGCAGCGTTGCTCCTACCGCTCGACTCTTCAGGGCGACGGATTGATCGCGCGCCGCCGCAATTGCCGGTGCGAGGCCGAATCCGATCCCCGTTAGCACACAAACCGCAAGCAGAAACGCAAACACCCGCCAATCCAGGCCGATCTCGGCGGCTCGGGGAACCTGGGTCGCCGCGAACTTAACCAGAATCGTCCGGCCCCACAGTCCGAGCGCGAGGCCCGCCGCTCCGCCGCAGAACGCCAGCAAAAGACTTTCGGTCAAGAGCTGCCTTACCAATCGCGAGCGGCTTGCGCCGAGCGCGGCGCGTGTGGCGATCTCGCGGGCGCGGGAAGCCGTACGGGCTAGGAGCAAATTGGCCACGTTGACGCAGGCGACGAGCAACACTAAGCCGACGGCGCCCAGCAGCACGAGAAGCGACTGCCGGGCTGGTCCGCTGACGACGTCGTGCAGGGGGCGGACGTGAACGATGCGACCTGCCTCGGAGGGCGCATCCATTGCGCTGAGTTCTTGTTGCGCCGCTTCGGGCGTCACCCCTGGTTTTAACCGCGCCAGCAGGGGACCAACGCGTCTGTCGGGATTGCTTCGCAAGTCCTCGGGAATGCGCCAAGGAATCCACAGATCACTCTGGGCGGCCGCGGCAAGGCCGGCTGAAGAAGATGCGTAAGGAAATTGAAATTCCTCGGGCATGACGCCGATCAGAGTGAATTCCTGACCGTCTAGAGTGACGTTGCGTCCGATGACCGAAGGATCCTCGCCGAAATGGCTGCGCCACAGGCCGTACGATGCCACGGCCACGTTCAGGGAATCATTTTCGTTGAAGGCTCTTCCCATGAGCGGCGCGACCCCGAGCAGGTCGAAAAGCGCGTGCTCGGCGGCGACGGTCGTCACTTGTTGCGGCTCAGCGGCGCCCTGTAGGTTGCCGCTGGACTTGATGTACGCCAGCATTCCGTCGACGAGCGTGCTGGATGCTCGCCACTGTTCGAAGTCCCGATAAACAACGCTGCCGTCGAAGCCGCCTTGGTCGCCTCGGGGAGGCTGAGTTTCCGTCACCTCGACGAGCTGTTCGGGGTGAGCAAAAGGAAGCGGACGCAGAAGCACGCCGCTGACGATGCTGAAAATCGCCGTATTGGCGCCAATCCCTAGTCCCAGCGTGACGATCACCGTCAGGACAAAGCCCGGGGCCGTGGCCCAGCCGCGAAGCGCAAAGCGGAGGTCTTGGAAGATCGTGCCCACTAGGCGGGATTATAGAGGAAGGACCGGGGCTCAGCGCCGGTTGAACAGCGACAGGATCAACGTCAGCAAGATGCTCAGGATGATCGAGGTGACGATAGGGAAATAGATGGTTGAGTTTTCGGTGGGTTTCCAGACGATGTCGCCAGGGAGGCGGAACGGGCGAATGCCGAGTTTGGAGGCGGCGATGAAGAAGACTCCCAGCGCCGCTAAGCCGAGCCCGGCATAGATGAGCAGTTTGCCGACGTTCACGCCTTCAGGATATAGCTCCCAGGAGCCTCGCGATATCCGGGATTCCACAAGGCCGGTACTTCGCCGATCCACTAAGCTGGACGTATCTTGGCCTCGTCGGCCCCGGCGAGTTGGAGTAGCCTCTCTTGAGCAGGAGCGAGAGTGGCGTCTCCAATCACTCTCGATCCAGCCCCTGCTACAGCCCGCTCCAAGCTTCGTCTAGGGGTGAATCCGGACAGCAATGTGACCAACTCCTCAGTGCCTACGCTTAAATATTGGAGGTACTCTACAAGTATTTCTAGGTCGAACGTATGGGAGAAACTCTATGAGTGTGCTCGCCGGAGCCCCGCCGCGCGGGATGATCGGTCGCAACTCTCAAATAGGCGCTGACGCCTGAATGCCCGGCGTCCTTGGAGGAGAATGCATCACTGCCGTTTTGCTTTCTGCGCGAGCACCGGACGCACCGCGACGATGTTCCTCGCGACTACTC
>CAMPKL010000342.1 GCA_946887065.1 uncultured Bryobacterales bacterium | reverse complement strand
CGGGTCGCCGAGATAGAGAAGCCCTACAAAGACATCGCGTGGGAAGAGAAGCTCGGCACCTTCCCCGACGATATTCAACTCGCCGTGCGCACGCCCGAAGAACAGCGCTCGCCCGGTCAGAGATTGCTCGCCGATCAAGTGTTGACGATCGGCGCCGGCAACATCCGCGATCGTTTGACCCCCGAGCACGCAGCCGAGGTCAAACGCTTGGACGAGGAGATCTCCGCTTTGAGGAAGTCCATGCCGCCGGAGTTGCCGCGCGCCATGGGCATCCGCGACGGCGACTATCGCTCGGCTCCGGACGGCCTCGGCGACGAAGTGCAGCCCGGCAAAGGACAACGTGAAACCTACGTCGATCCCGGCCCGTTCATTCCCGAACTTGGTAAGCCCTATAAGCCGCCCGTGGCGCACATCTTGCCGAACGCGAACTATCTCAATAAAGGCCACGAGATTGAGCCCGGTCTTCTCTCGGCGCTCGCCCGGCCCGGCGACTTTGATCCCCAGCCGCCCGACAACGGACGCGTCTCCACCGGCCGGCGTCTCGCGCTGGCTGAATGGCTAGTCTCCGACAAGAATCCGACAACCGCCCGCGTCACGGCCAATCGAATCTGGCAGCATCACTTCGGCCGCGGCATCGTTTCCACCGCGAACAATTTCGGCAAGATGGGCGAACGCCCCACGCATCCCGAACTGCTCGATTGGCTTGCGACGGAACTCGTCCGGCAGGACTGGAGCGTCAAGGCCATGCACCGTCTGATCATGTCGTCGAAGACCTACCAGACGGCTTCGGCCTACGATTCTGAAGTCGCCCGCGCCGCCGATCCGCAAGATCGTCTGTTGTGGCGCTATCCGCAATGGCGCATCGAGGCCGAAGGCATCCGCGACATGATCCTCGACGTTGCCGGATCGCTCAACGTGCAGGCGGGCGGGGAATCGTTCTTCCCGCCGATTCCCCAGTCCGTGCGCGATTCATTCCTCAACGGCAAATGGGAGATGACCGAAGAGAATCCGGACACGTGGCGGCGCAGCGTTTATCAGTATTCCAAGCGCGGCCTGCGTTACCCGATGTTTGAAGTCTTCGACCAGCCCAACGTCAACGTGAGTTGCGAAGCGCGCACGACGACGACCGTGCCGACGCAGGCCCTGACGCTGCTCAACAACAAGTTCGCCCTGCTGCAGGCAGAGCGCTTCGCCAAGCGTGTCCGCGGTGAGGCGGGCGCCTCGGCGCAAGAGCAAGTCGTCCACGCCTATCGCCTCGCCGTTAGCCGCGAGCCCAGCGCGACCGAACTCGAACGGAACCTTGAGTTCCTCGCCCGGCAGCGCGACTACCACTATCAAAAGGAAGACCCGTCGCTAGCGGCATTGACCGACCTGTGCGACGTACTCATCAACCTCAACGAATTCGTGTACGTGCAGTAAGCCATGAAGCCCTTCTCTCGCAGAGACCTCCTATTCCGCGCCGGCGAAGGCATCTCCGGTCTCGCGCTCGCACACCTGCTGCAACAAGATGGCCTGCTCGCCGCCGACAACGCCTGCCTGAGTTCCGACGGCTTGCAGTCCCCGACCGCGCCGCGCGATCCGCACTTCAAACCCAAGGCCAAAGCCGTCATCTCGCTTTTCATGAGCGGCGGCGTCAGCCACGTCGACACCTTCGACCACAAGCCGATGCTCGACAAGAAGCACGGCCAACCGCTCGAAGGCTTCGGCACGGTACGCGTGCGCCAAGGTTTCCCCGGGCCGCTGATGCGCAGCCCGTTCAAGTTCCAGCCTTACGGCCAGAGCGGCAAGCTCGTTTCGGAGCTGTTTCCCGAAATGGGCAAGTGCGTCGATGATCTAGCCTTCATTCACTCCTGCCAGGGACGCTCCAACGATCACGTCGTCGCGCACTACGAGTGGAACACCGGCTCGATCCTCATGGGCCGCCCCTCGATGGGTGCCTGGGTAAGCTACGGACTCGGCTCCGAGAACCAGAACCTGCCCGCGTTCGTCGTCGTCTACGACCGCAAGGGCGGCCCCTTCTCCGGACCGGCGAATTGGTCGAGCGGATACTTGCCCGCCGCTTACCAGGGCACGGTTTTCCGTACGACAGGCGATCCGATTCTCGATCTCTCGCCGCCCAGCGAGTATATGACGCCCGAGCAGCAACGCGCGCGCCTCGATCAGCTCGCGGTGCTCAACAACGAACACGCCAAGCAACATCCCGGCGACAACGAACTCGCCGCGCGCATCGCGTCGTATGAGCTCGCGTACCGCATGCAAGGTTGCGCGCCCGAGGCCATCGACCTCGCTTCCGAGTCCGACGCGACCAAGAAACTCTACGGCCTCGACGACCCCGTCACCGAAGGCTTCGGCACGCAGTGTCTGATGGCTCGCCGCCTGGTCGAGCGAGGCGTGCGCTTCGTCCAGCTCTATAGCGGCGCGTTGCTCAACCAAAACGTTGACACCTGGGACGCGCACTCGAACCTCATCGAGAACCACACCCTGCACGCACGCGAAACTGACAAGCCCATGGCTGGCCTGATTGCCGACCTCAAGGGACGCGGCTTGCTCGACGAAACGCTGGTGGTCTGGCACTCCGAGTTCGGGCGCATGCCCATCTCACAACGCGGCTTCGGACGCGATCACAACCCCGGCGCCATGACCATGTGGATGGCCGGCGGCGGCGTCCCCGGAGGCCTCTCGATCGGCGCGACGGATGAGTTTGGTTATCAAGCCGCCGAGCAAGTGCTCACGTACCACGACATCCACGCCACGATCCTGCACCAGTTGGGGCTGGATCACAAGCGCCTCACCTACGCCTTCAACGGCCGCAACATGCGCCTCACCGACGTCGCCGGCGAACTCATTCCGCAGATCACGGGTTAGCCGCGATGACTCTCCGCATCGGCCGCGAAGCTATTTCGATGCTCCTGAGCATCGGCCTGCTGGCCGTCCTGATTTATCGTATCGCTCCCTATTTGCAAGTTCACGACGTCCAACCTGGCGACCGCGCTCCCGGCTTCGAGCTACTCGCTGAGAACGGACAGGGACTTTCGCTGAGCGACTTTAAAAATAAGTGGGTCTTGGTCAATTTCTGGGCGACCTGGTGCGCCCCCTGCGTCGATGAAGTCCCGTCTCTCAATCGCCTCCAGACGAAACTCCAGGACCGTGGCTTTGTCGTACTCGGGGTGAGCGTCGATGAAGATCCTGACGCGTACGTCCGCTTCATCGCTGACTATCAAGTAGCCTTCCCGACAGCACGAAACCCGGAGCGCGATGTAATGGCGCGCTACGGCACGAGCCTCATTCCCGAGAGCTACCTTGTCAATCCCGAGGGCATCGTTGTGCGCAAGTACATCAACTGGCAAGACTGGGATAGCCCCGAGATTGTTAACTACATCGAGTCGCTGCTGTGACCGCGCATATTTCCTCTGCCCCCTGCAGCGTTTTGTCGTGGTGAAGCTGGATGTGTTCAATAAAAGGCGTTGAGCCCTTTACTTCCCCTTTACTTCATTCGTGCCGTCAGGGCAATGCCGAGGATGAGTCTTGGCTAAAAGGGTCTTGGGCTCCGTCCCACCTTCAGTGTCCTACCTTCAGTGCGATACCCCGCCTGCCAAGGTTGACAGGCCCGTCCGTTAACAGTAGCTTACGGGTATGACGATTCATCTAAAGCCTGAGGTGGAGGCGCTCATCCAGAACGATGTGGAGCGTGGTCCCTATCAGTCTGCAGATGAGTTCGTCGCTACCGCTGTTCAGATGCTCCACGAACACGAGCAATGGCTGGCCGATAACCGCGCCGACATCGTCACGAAAATCGAACATGGGTTCGCTCAGGCCAAGCGCGGCGAATTGGTCGACGGCGAGGAGGCCTTTCGCCGCCTTCGCCAGCGGCATGAAAGGTTCGAGCAGTCCTGATGGCGTCTTTCCGGCTTACCCCGGCCGCGATTGATGATCTTGACGCAATCTGGCTTCACATCTACAAAGACAATCCGTCCGCTGCCGATGCTGTCGAAGAGGAAGTCCGCTTAGCGTGTGCGATGCTCGCCGAAGGTCCCACGAGAGGGAGTGAGCGCCGCCATCTTACTGAGTTGCCCGTCCGCTTCTGGACCCTGCCCCGGTATCCCAACTACATCATTGTGTACCGGCCTGATTCGACGCCGCTTGAAATCATTCGCGTTCTCCACGGGATGCGCGACCTCAAGCGGTTGCTCAACCCGTGATCAACGCAGCGAGGTGCTGAAAGTCGATTGAGGGGAAAGGGATCACGGCCTCGTTGGCTCCAAGCCGCCGAGCAAGTGCTCACCACAACATCCAAGTCGCGATCCTGCGCCAGTTGGGGCTGGACCACAAGCGCCTCGCCTACGCCTTCAACGGCCGAAACATGCGCCTCACCGACGTCCACGGCGGGTTGATTCCGCAGATCACGGGGTGGGCAAGTTTGCGCCTACTGCACGCCGCGCTCTCGTTCCGCGCTTCCTATGCTCTGCTATCCCAACGCAATGGGTGGGCGCTTCTTGCCAAAGCCAGTGGCTTCTTCGAACGCGTGCGCCAATTGCAGGACGCTGAAATCTTCCTTGCCGCGGCCGACAATCTGCAACCCGACCGGCAAACCTTCGGGAGTGAAGCCGGCTGGAACGGACGCCGCCGGATTCCCGGTCGCCGAAATATACCAGCAGGACTTCATCCAATCGATGTAGTTGTCGAATTTTACCCCGGCGATCTCAGTCGGATAGGGGATGTTCACGTCGAACGGCGGCAACTGCGAAGTAGGCAGAATGAAGTATTCGTACTTTTCGAGGAAGGTCTGAAAGCGGCGCCAGATCTGGCTGTGCGCGGCTT
>CAMPKL010000341.1 GCA_946887065.1 uncultured Bryobacterales bacterium | reverse complement strand
ATTGACGACTCGGGCTCGCTCAAGGACGCCGCCGCCGTGTCCGACCTGATCTTCCTGGCCACGCCCGTGCCGCAGATCATCGAAGACCTTCCCCGTATCGCCTCGTTCGCTAAAGACGGGGCAATCGTGACCGACGCAGGCAGCGCCAAGGCCGCCATCGTCGACACGGCGATGCAGGTCTTCCATCGCAAGGCTGTCTTCATCGGCGGACATCCCATGGCAGGCAAGGAAGGCCGCGGCGTGGAGATCGCGGAGGCGGATCTGTTCGTCAACGCCGTCTGGGCGCTGACGCCCGCAAACCCTGCCGTGCTGGAGTTGCCCGCCGTTCAAGAATTCACGGCGCTGCTCGGGAAGATCGGCGCCCGGCTGAAGGTCATGGGTCCCTCCGAGCACGACCGCGTCGTCGCCTGGACTTCGCATCTGCCGCAGCTGCTTTCGACCGCGCTAGCCCGCTCCGTGGCCGAACAGGTTGACGAAACCGGTAGGGATGTCGCCGGCCCCGGCTTACGCGACATGACGCGCCTTGCCGAGAGCCCGTACGAAATGTGGGAAGGCATCATCGCCGCCAACGGCCGCGAGATTCGCCGGGCTCTCGACGTCTTCATCGACGAGTTGGACTCGATCCGCTCCGCCCTGGGCACGCCGGAGATGGAAGACGCCTTCCGCCAAGCCGGCGAGGCGGCGCGCAAGATCCGCAAGGGCCGCCGGTGATACCCTGGAAGACTGTTTCGCGCAAGGGAGAACTAGGTTTTGGCACGTAAGCCCGTCATCGCCGGTAATTGGAAGATGTTCAAGACGGTCGAAGAGACCGTGCGCTTCTTCGACGAGTTCAAGCCGCTGGTCGCCGGGGCGGACCACTGCGAAATCTTGCTCTGCACGCCCTTCCCCGCCCTGACTGCCGCCGTCGATACTGTCCGGGGCACGGGCATCGCCATCGGCGCGCAGAATCTCTACTGGGAGAAGCAGGGCGCCTTCACCGGCGAAGTTTCCGCGCCCATGATTAAGGCCGCGGGCTGCTCGCACGTGCTGGTCGGACACAGCGAGCGCCGCCAGTACTTCGGCGAAACGAACGCGACCGTCCTTAAGCGCACCCTGGCCGCTCTCGAAGAGGGCTTAACGCCTGTCGTATGCGTCGGCGAAACGCTCGATGAACGCGAGTCCGGGAGCACGGAAGGTGTTCTTGCGACACAGTTTATGGACGGTTTGGGAGCTTTGACCCCCGATCAGTTCTCTCGTATAATCATTGCTTACGAGCCGGTCTGGGCTATTGGTACGGGCCGCACCGCCACTCCTGAGATCGCCGAAGAGGCGCACGCCTTCATCCGTCAGAAAGTCGCTGAGAAATTCGGCGCCGGGCTGGCTGCAGGCGTGCGAATTCTCTACGGCGGCAGCGTCAAGCCTGACAACGTCAACAGCTTGATGTCCTGCGAGAATATCGATGGAGGCTTGGTGGGCGGAGCAAGTCTGAAACCCGAAGACTTCGCGAAGATTGTGCACTTCGCCGACCAGCCGGCTTAAGGCGAACGGAAATGATTTACTTTTTGACGACGATCCACGTGATCATCTGCTTGTTCTTGATCATCGTGGTGCTGCTGCAAAGCGGCAAAGCGGCCGACCTGGCCGGCGCCTTCGGCGGCATGGGCTCGCAGACGGCTTTCGGACCGCGGGGCGCGGCGACGATGCTGTCTAAAGCTACGTACATCGCGGCAGTCCTTTTCATGGTCGTTTCCATTTGGCTCGGCATCGAGCAAGGGTATGTGCGCGGCGGCGGCAGCGGAAGCGTGATTGAAAGCAGCGGCGTCGCGGGCGAAGCGGTCCCGGCTCCGGCCGGTGCACAACCTATCCCGGGCGGCGGCAGCGTCGAGGTCACGCCGGTTACGCCGGCGGAGCCGCCCGCCGAAACACCCGCCGAGCCGCCCCCGGCTCAATAATCTAAGACCGAGGCGGCCGGAAAATATTTCATACCGGGCGTCATTCCTTACCGGCTCGTTGCCGCCGCGCCAGCTTCACGAGCCAGGTCCGAACTGTTTCCTAAACGACTGACTCTTTGGTGGTTGGGGGATTGTATCCCTGAACGGCCCGGTCATTGCTTCCACAGCCAGCGTGGAGGAATGAGAGATGAAACTCGCAGTTGTACCGATGGCAGTTCTGACTGCTTCCATTCTTTTGGGGCAAGACGCGAATCCAACGCAGCAGCCTGCAAACCCGGCGGCCAGCGATGCTTCGGGGGCGCTGTATCACGTTGATGTGGTGGCGCGGACCACGAAAGCGGTGAACTATGGCCACCGGGCCGAGCCGACCAAGATCGATCTCGTCGGCACGATCCTGCAGCACGACGCCAAAGGCGAGGCGGAAATCGAAGCCGAAAACGGCGTAGTACAAGTTGAGGCCAAGTTCAAGAATCTGGAGCCTCCCCACAGATTTGGCGCTCAATTTCTGACCTACGTATTGTGGGCCATCACGCCCGACGGCCGCGCCACGAACCTAGGCGAAATCATCACCGACTCAGGCGATGATGCAAAGCTCGACACCTCGACGGAGTTACAGACCTTCGCACTCATCGTTACCGCGGAGCCCTACTTCGCCGTGACTCAACCCAGTAACGTCGTCCTGATGGAAAACGTTGTCCGGCCGGATACGGTTGGAAGGGTGCAGACGGTGGACGCGAAGTATGAGCTACTGAAGAGGGGCGCTTACACTTTCGATCTAGCCGCCGCCAAGAAGAGCGAGGAGCGGACGGAGCCCAAGGTTTCGCAGCGCGAGTACGAAGCCCTAGTGGAACTTTATCAGGCGCGGAATGCCGTGCAATTGGCCAAGGCGGACGGCGCTGACGTCCATGCCGCCGAGACATTCACGCGGGCGCAGAACCAACTCATTGAAGCAGAGCAGATCTACGCAGCCGATCCGAAAGGCCGCGCTACGGTGACGTTGGCGCGTGAGGCGGCGCAGACGGCCGAGGACGCCCGCTTGATCGCAACGCGACGGCAGGCACAGCCGCCGGATGTTCCCTAGCGGCTCTCGGACAACGCGCAACTCCCCAGCGGCGACTTCTACCTCTTAACGGTAGGCGATGCCGCCTTTGAGGTTGCCGTCTGTCCAAGTCGCCCAGGCGAAATCGAGTCCCGTCGCGGTGAACGGCACGCCCGTTAGGTCGAATTGGTAAACATCCAGCACGCCCGTGTCCCGGCTGTTCTGCACATAGCTGGGCGGCAAAGCCGAGAGCACCGCGGCTGGGACCGTGAACGTACCATCCGCTGCGTCAGCCCAACAGTAGAAATCGGCGCCGACGCCGGCCGACACTCCCGACCTCCCGTGTATGTAGGCGAACGCGCCCGCTCTGCCTCCAGTCCAGGTAACCGTCAGCGGCTGGCTCCGAGTAACGACCGAGATCGAAGCCCGGTTGCTCCAATCGAATGAACCCGGGAAGTCAATAGAAACGGAGAAAGGCCCTACGCCGGAACCGCCTGTCCCCGCGACGGTGTAGATTCCGGTCGTCAGAACGGTCCCGCCCCCAACGACTCCGGACGAGGAAGGCGCCGTGGGTATAAAAGCGACGTTGTAGATCCCGACGGGCGAGAATGCCGGCGTCGGCATGGGGTACAGTCCAATCGGTCCGCTGAGACTCACTGTTCCAGCGTTGAGCCCGGTGGTCTGTGGGACATTACCAATGTTGACGGGGTACTGCGTCACGCTGCAGGCGCCCTTCGAAGGGATTACGCCGACGCCCCCTGGATTGATAGACGCGGTAGGAAGGCTATAGAATCCGGCAGTGACTGAGTCTGCCCGTGTCGTCCCGGTCGGCGAATCCGTGATGTATCGGCCCATGGCGACGGACCCAGTCCGATAGACGCCACTAGCTAGTACGGTCTGCCACTGCTCCGGCGTCAGAACGTTACCGGCTGGGTCGCTGCAGACATTGCCGGACTGAGCGATCGACATCGTCACAAAGTTGCTCACGAGGCCGTCCACGACCACGAAGACGGGGGCGTAGCACCCAACCACTGACTGAGGAGTCGCAATTCGTAGTTGGTCCAGTCCGGCGCAGCAACCCGAACGCCCTTTGTACAAGATCTGCGCTTGTTGGGAGCCCACCCAAACCTGGACATTTGTGCCTGGGATATCGCCCGGCAGCGGACCTGCCGCTTCATTACCCGCCACGGCGCCCAGGCCGGTGCCCCAAATGTCGAGCTGACTGTTAGCGTTGGCCGAAGTTGTCAGGCCATTGGCAGCATAGGTAACCGGATCGGTGAGAACTCCCGGTCCGCTGCCTCCTTGGTTGATCGCGAAGATCCCAAACGATCGGGCCGTCACGTTGATGCTCAAAGGCGCGCTGCTTTCCCCGTTGTAGGTCAGCACCATTGTCCCCGCGCCAGCCGGCGTGTTTGACGGCAGAAGCGCGGCCACCTGGACGTTCAACGTGTAGAAAATGATGCAGTCGACGGTCGAGCCGCCGACGGTGACTTTGATCGACGTTCCCGCGAGATTTGTCGGGAGGGGAAAAGTTTGAGCCTTGACGATCGACGCCGGTCCCATCCCTTGCCCAAACCCGACGAAGAGCGCGCCCTGCGCCAGCTTGCCGTTTGGAAGGGAAGAGTTCACATAGCTTGCGCCATTGACGGCTGCGACCAATGTCACGGCCGCCTCACCCCTCAGCGGCCCGAAAAGGCCGAGGCCACACAATGAAACGAAAGCGAATGATCGCAGCCGAATGCAACGCATTGGACAAGGCCTCCAGCTTAGAAATGGCCAGAGCCCCAGCAAATCTTCACCGGCCAACCGGACGCGGACCTGGGAGCTTCGTTAGGCAACTTTGCCGAGCACGAG
>CAMPKL010000340.1 GCA_946887065.1 uncultured Bryobacterales bacterium | reverse complement strand
CGCTTCGAGAGATTGATCAACGCCGCAGGCCGCATCGGCGCGTTCGGCCAACAAGGCCGTGCCGTAGCCGGCGCCGCAGCCGGCATCGAGGACACGGCGTCCGCTGGCCAGCGTTTCGGCGAAACGATAACGGGCTAGGTGTTCGTTGAATAGGTCGGGGTCCGTTTTCCCCGGGATGACGCGTTCGCCTGTAAACTCCATCACTCCGCTGGCTTACGGGCGATGATCGCATAGTCGAGGCCGCCAAAGAACTTCTGGCGGAAGGCGGCCGTCTGGGGCATGTCGTCCAGCGCGCGCAGTTCCGGGAAAACTTCCGGAGCAGGGTGACGTTCGGTGATCTCGATTCCCATGAAGCCGGACTCGCGCAAATGGAAGTGCATACGAGCGAGAGGCACTGGCGCGCGGTGCGTGGGATCGAGATAGAAGTCGCCGGCGAAGATAGCCAGGCAGCCCGGGTTGGGTGTCTCGAAGGCCACAACGCCGCCTGGACGGAGTTTGCGTTGGCAAAGATCGGTCAACTCTTGGATGCGCAGCGGCGGCAGGTGCTCAATGACATGGGCGCACATGACGCCGTCCCAGGAATCGTCCGGTTGGCGAGCCAGGAACTCGAAAATGTCGGCCCGCTCGACGGCGATATTCTTCTCGCGGCAGGCGGCGAGGGCGGTCGCGTCCATGTCCACGCCCAGCACGTCGGCCCCCCGATCGCGGAGGCCGACAAGGAATTCGCCCCTGCCGCAACCGAGATCGACCACGCGCGGGAGATCCGCGAAATACGGCAGGTAGAACGACTGGCTCAATGAGACGAACGCTTCGTCGCCGCGGAAGCGCTCTTCAAACGACGCGTAATCGAAAGACGATGCCGGCGGCGGCGAAGGCGGCGGGGCGACGGCGGTGGAGACCGAGTGAGTTTCCACGGGTTCGCCGGAGGCCGCAAACTTGCGTCGAATGGTCCGCAACTCGGTCTGGATCTGGCGTTCGTGTTCGACTTTGAGCCGAGCGAGATCGCCCCATAGCTTGGCTTGGATCTCTTCCGAAGCGGCCCGCAGCGCCTGGGTGTATTCTTCGTGGACCGCAACGTCCCTGCGCCGCGAAGCCGTCTCGACGGTGCGCAGGATTTGCAAGGTGCGCATTTCCATTTTGCTGTGCGCTTCGCGCAGTTCTTCCATCCAGATTTGCGCCTTGCGGACGTCGGCGATTTCTTGCATCGCCTTGCGCGTGGCTTGATAGAGCGTCTCGTTCTGCTCGGCCATGGCTTGCGTATTGCGATCCATGTACTCGATGACGGACTGATTAAATTCGACTTGGCCGCGGATAAACCACCCCAGGCCGCGAGCGATGCCGCGCTTGGCTGTCTGGATGAGCCCGTTGACCAAGCCGCCGGTGCGGGGATTAACCTGGCCGATGTAGGTTGACCTGGCTTCGGCGATGTCCCGCGAGGCGGTGACGGGCGCCAGAGATAGGCGAACCGGGTCGTCGATGACGGCCTCGGCGGCCTTCTTGTGTCGCTGCCGGACCCGTCGGCGGATCTCTTCCACCGCCTCGGCGACTTCTTCCGGGGACATCCTTATAACTTACACTGGCTGCGGGGTTTGCGGGTTAGGCGGTGGTCAAAGGTTGCAAAGGTAACTGCCGCGCGGATGCGCCCCAGGAACTCACTCATTATTAAGGTCTTGCGCAAGGGTTGTGAGTCCTGGCAGGCGGCTAAGGCGAATTCGGCGGGAGAAATCCTAGGAACAGCGGAGGGTGTATACCAGGGGGCGTATCGTTGAATAGGCGTGGAGGACCGTATTTTCCTACGGTCCCATGTGATTTTTGCGCCCCGTAAGGGGTCGCATGGAACGACACTATCTTGAGCGGCGCCATGATGAATCGGACCAACTGGATTCTGCTGACATTTGTCTTACTTACCCCGAGTTTGAGCCAGGCGCAAATCCAGGGCCAGCCTCCCTCCGAGGCATGCAAACCGGGAGAATTCACGGTTATCGGATACCCAGACGAGTTCGGACCAAGGTCGTCGCCGAGTTTCGACGTACTCATCGATGAACGTTTCCGCGGAAATTTTCTGACGCAGAATCGCACCTGGTTCAACGAGATCGTGGCTTCGGTGAACAAGTGGAACGGCATCTCGGATTCGACCTGGAATTTTCGCATCGCGGGAGTGACGGCGCAGACGCCGACGGCGGGCGACGGCAAGGTGACGATCGCGGCTTGCGGCACAGAATTCGGGTGTCCGTCGACTCGGCCGCCTTTGCCTCCGGGCGGACCGGGCGGCGGAGTGATTGATTTTCGAGCTTCGACTCTCGCCGTAACCCTGATTTCGCAAGACGCCTCGCTGCAGAAGGGGATTAAGGATTCGGATATCTTTTTCAATCCGGCGATTCCGTTCGGCTTGAACCCGACGAGCGGCGAGATCGATTTCGAGACAGTGCTGCTGCATGAGTTGGGGCACTCGCTGGGCCTCGACCACAACGACAATTGCGTGGTCGGGCGCACGGTGATGGAGTCTGTGGTTGATCTGCAGGAGTTACGCAGAGATCTATCGAGCTCAGAGCTGGAGGGCGTGCGCTTCCTCTATCCGAGCGGCGACAAGGCGTCGATACGCATTTGGGATCGCGATAAGAGCGTGCACTTCGACGCCGCGGTCAACGGATTCGCGCCGTTTGGACAAGAGGTGCACATCTACGGTCATCAAGGACAGCCGTTTAGCGCGACGACGTCCGCTGCTTGGGCCAGCGTCGATCCGCCGGCGGGTCTTTTCGATTCGCAGCAGCACATTGAAATTTTGGTTGACCAGAAGGGCATGCCGGTCGGCGAGTATACGGCGACGGTTTCGATCGCCTCAGCCGGGATGCCTGGTCCGCCGGCGACGATTCAGGTTACGATGTCGGTGCTCCCTGAGATTACCGAAGAGTTCCCGCTGCTGACCAGCGCGGGCGTGGTGAACGGCGCAAATTGGCGATCAAGCGACTTCGCGCCGGGTTCGCTGGTCACGCTTTTTGGGAAGAACCTTTCAACGGAGACGGCGAGCGCCGCCGGATTTCCGCTGCCGGAAACGCTGGCGGGAGTGCGGGTGACGATTAACGGCGTCCCAGCACCGTTGATGTATGTGTCGCCCACGCAAATCAACGCAGTGGTTGCGGCTGAAGCAGGGCTCGGTCAAGGGGGCGTGATCATTCAGAACGGCTTGGGTCAAAACCGGCAGGTTCCGGTAACCATCAACGAGACGGCGCCGGAGCTGTTTATCTGGGACTCGGGCGACGTGATTGCGTTTAACGAAGGCGGAGCGCTGAATGGCGCTGCCAATCGTGCCGCGGCGGGAAGCGTGATCACGGTCTATTTGACCGGCGTCGGTCCGGTGGATCCGCCTGTCCCGACGGGGAGTCCCGCCGGAATTCAACCGCTTTCGGTATCGACTTCCGATTTTTCGGCAGAGATCGGCGGAGTTCCGGCGGTGGTGGAGTGGTTGGGAATGGTGCCGGGTTACTCGGGGCTTGGCCAGGCGAACATACGCATCCCTCAAGGATTGACGGGCCGCCTGGCGATTAAGCTGTTCATCAATGGCGAATTTAGCAATGCCAACGTCTTCGTGCAGTAAGCGAGAGAGAAAGACGAAATGAAACTCATCAAGAACCTTCTCGTTTCCCTCGTGCTGGTGACGGCAATTTGGCGTTTGGACGCTTCCACGGTCGTCCCGCTTAACTTCGACGAACTCAGTCGCGCTTCCAATACGGTTGTGGCGGGCGAAGTGGTCAACATCGCAGCGGACCGGGATGCGAACGGATACATCCATTCGACGGTGACGATTCGTGTCGCCGAAGCAGTGCCGCAGACGCTAGTGGGGACCGACTACGTCTTCCGCATGATCGGGGGGACATTGAACGGGCAGAGCACATACATCGAAGGCATGCCGAAATTTGCCGTGGGCGATGGACTGATTCTGTTTCTCAACGAGGCGACCGACAGCGCGATGGGGCCGACGGTCGGCCTCTGGCAGGGCGTATTTCTCGTGGATTCGAGTTCGGGCGTTAGCGATAGCTCCCGTCAACTTGTGATGGGCATCGAGGGAGCCCGCTTGATGCGTGCGGTTCCAACGGCGGCCTTGGATGCCGCGGGAGTCGCGGCAAGCGATGTCACCGCGAGAAAAGCGATGAACGTCGGCAGCTTCATGGATGCGGTTCGCGAAGCGCGTTCGCGATAGCCGCGCTGCACAGCAAGGAACAACGGACGCCGCCCGAGACGCATCTCCGGCGGCGTTTGCCATTTCCCGCTGTAGACTAGTTTCCACAGTGATTTTGGCAGCGATTACGGACCGCAAGAGTCTGGACGGTGAACTGCTTTCGTTTATCGAGCGCGCATTGGCGGCCGGTCTGGACTGGATACAGATCCGTGAGAAGGACCTTTCCGGCCAGGCGCTATTCGAATTGTGCCGGGCGGCGGCGGCACTGCCGAATCCCAAGGGAGCGAAGTTATTCATCAATGGGCGAGCGGATATCGCCTTGGCGGCCACGCTGGCCGGAGTCCATCTGCCGTCCGATTCGCCTTCGCCCGCGGACTATCGGCGTTGCGTCGGATCGAAGTTGCTCCTAGGCGTTTCCTGCCACAGTTTGGAAGAGTTGAGAGAGGCGCAGGAAGGCGGCGCGGATTATGCGTTCTATTCCCCGATTTTCGAGTCTACTGCTAAGCCCGGATACGGACCTGCCGTCGGGTTGGACGCGCTGGCGCGGGCTTGCGCCTCGGTGAAGATTCCCGTGCTCGCCTTGGGCGGCGTATCGGCGGAGAATGCGCGCGAATGCATCGCCGCCGGCGCCGCGGGGGTGGCGGGAATCTCGCTG
>CAMPKL010000339.1 GCA_946887065.1 uncultured Bryobacterales bacterium | reverse complement strand
CCTGCTGGACGCGTTCACCCTACGAGTTGAAGGGCGGCAGTTGGAGAGAATAGCCGGGCACTGCTCGGAGAACGAGGCGGAGAGCTCGTACGACTGTACGTCGCGCTTCGCTTGGCCCGAGGAAGGCGCCGTCGTCGAGGTGGAGTGCGATCTGCCGGACGCGGTCGTTGCCAACCATGTGCATGTACTGCGCGCGGTCTCTCCTGACGGCGCCGAGCAACAGGTTTTCGACTACGCTTCGCGGAGGCAGCAGTTTCGATTTCGCCCAATGGGCGCTGTGGAACGGATCGCTTCCGAGGCGAAGGCGGGCGCTGTCCGGATTCTTTTGGGGCCGGCTCAGATGCTGTTCCTGGTCGCGCTGGTTGTCGCCGCGCGCAGCCGTGGGGAACTGCTGCAAATGGCGGCGGCGTTCCTGACGACGCTCGCCGTTACCGCCGTCGCGGTGTGGGCTTTAGCCTGGCAGCCGCCTGCTGGTTTCGCCGATGCCGCAGGCGCTTTGACCATCGCCTACCTGGCGGTGGAGACGCTGACGCTTCCCGAAGCGGGGGGGCGTTGGCTTGTGGCGGGCGGCATGGGAGCCTTCCATGGGCTCTACTTCGGCGTGTTCTTGCAGCAGGCTACGATGTCGCCTGCCGCGGTACTGGCGGGCGTGTCAGCGGCGGGAGTCCTGATCTTGGCGTTACTGTACGCGCTGGCTTCCAGGCTTTCTAAAGATTTCGGCGATTCTCTATTTCGAAAGGCGTGCGCGGGAGCGCTATGCGTAATCGGTGTCGGCTGGTTTATCGCGCGGCTGATCTAGTTCACTTAGTGCGTCATCGAATAAAGGATGTAATTGATCCCCATACGGTAAGCCATTGCCGTATATCTTTCCGGGTATTCCGGTAAATCGGCATGTTCCCAAGCATCGCCCAGGTCCATATTGTGGTTAATCATGACCATTAGCCGACCGTCGTCGTCGTACACGCCCTTCCACTGGGGCTGGACGCCGTCCCGTTCATAGGTGCGGCCGGAGTAGACGAACTGAAGTCCAGGAATCTGTTCGCCTGGGTTGGCGTCGTAGAGAGTGTGAAAGATTTCATCCTCTGGCCCGACATCCACGATGGGCCGGTCCGGAAAAATCTTCGACATGCCGCGCTGGAAGGAACCCCACTCCTGGGTTCCGTGGAAGTCATCCAGCACTAAGAACCCGCCGCGGAGGAGATACTCGCGAATACGGTCGACTTCCTCGTCGGTCAGGTCCCACCATCCGGGCTCCACACAATAGAGCCAGGGGTAGTCAAAGAAGTCCTCCCCAGCCGGCATGACGTAGTGTTCCTTGCTGTTCGCGTCGATGTTCGACAGCCGGGCGACGCCCTGCAGAAAATGCCTTTCGGCGGCGGGAGAATCAATATGCCAAGGCCGCTCAGAGAGATCTTGGCCGAAATAAGGGTCAGTGTAGACCAGCCGGGCGAAGTAAAATTCCGCCTTGGCGGCGCTTTGCCCGGGAGCGGAATTCTCCCTGTCAATCGGCAGCAGCGTATCGCGGTACAGCTGGCCGAGAAGACCGCTAGCGCCGAGGCCAACCAAGACAAAAGAGATCGCAAGAGAGCGTGCGATCTGATAACGACCCATAAGGCGAGAATAACACGCCGTTGCTCCGGCGAGCGGCGGCAGGCGGGGTGAGAGAACGCTCCAGCGGCAGGGAGTCTTAACCCTTTTTCTCTTTGCGGCGTTGGGCCCAGTACTTTTTCATACGGGCCGAAACAGCCTTCCGAGCCGCGTCGCTCATCTCGCCGCGCTTCCTGGAGGCTGCCCCCGCCGTCTTGTTCTTCGATCCCGGAGGACGGCCACGCCGTTTGGGAGAGGCGCCAGCCGTGCCGCCCTGTAGGATAGCGATCGCCTGGTTCAGGCGGTCACGCTCCGCAATCAGCAGAGTTAGAACATTACCTGTCGCATCAGTCATACTGCGTCAACTATAACACGAGCGTTGTCGCTCTGCTATTAATAACTATCGGTTAGTTAGCGGCATGCGATTAGGCACTATCGAATGGAAACTAGGATTTTAAAGAATACCCAGCTCCAGGCATCCCGGCTCTGTATGGGCACGATGACCTTCGGTTCTCAGGTTGACGAGACGGAGGCTCAAAAAATGACGGACTACTGCCTGGATCAAGGCATACAGTTCTTTGACACGGCGAATGCGTACAACCAAGGAGTATCGGAAGAAATTCTCGGGCGCTGTCTGAAATCCAAGCGTGACAAGGTGATCGTGGCCAGCAAGGCCAGCAATCCGATGCAGCGGCCGCGCGTCTATTCGGGGCTGTCGCGCCAGGCCATGCGCTGGGCGCTGGAGGATACGCTGGAACGCCTGCGGATGGATTATGTGGATCTCTACTATCTGCACCGGCCCGACTATGAGACGCCGATCGAAGAGTCGCTGGAGACGCTGGAGGAGTTTCGCAAAGAAGGCAAGATTCGTTATGGAGCGATCTCGAATTACAGCTCCTGGCAACATACGGAAATTTTGTGGCTTTGCGAGAAAAATGGCCGGCAAGCGCCGCGCGTGGCGCAGCAGATGTACAACATAATCACGCGCGACCTGGAGCAGGAGTATGTGCCGTTCGCCAAGCGTTTTGCGGTGAGCATCATCGCCTATAACCCGCTGGCCGGAGGCTTGCTCACCGGCAAGCAAAGCGCCGCGGCGCCGATAGCGGGAACCCGCTTCGACAGCAACCAACAGTACTTATCGCGCTACTGGCACGGGCAATACTTCGACGCGGTGCAGCAACTGCGAGGCATAGCCGAGCGGCATGGCCGTACGTTGCTGGAGACCTCCCTGGCTTGGTTGCTGCACCAAGAACAGGTGGACTCAGTGATTCTGGGAGCGTCGCGGATGGAACAGCTCAAGGCGAACATCGCGGCCGCCTTAAGCGGCCCGCTGCCCGCCGAGGTAATTGAAGAATCGCGCGACGTCTGGCTGAAGTTGCGCGGCCCTGTGCCGCAGTACAACCGTTAGCGCTAGGGCTGCAGAATAACCTTAGTCAGGTTCGCTTCCTTGGCGTAGAGGCGATCGAACATTTCCGCGCCCCGCTCCAACGGAACGGAGCCGCTGAACATGTCGTCGACGCGAATTGCGCCCGAGCCGATCAGCTTAAGGCAGGCAGCGTAATCGTTCGAGGAGGCGCAGGATCCGAGGACCGAAATCTCGCGCGTCACAACCGATTGCAAGCCGAAATCGATGGTCGGCGCGATGTTGCCGATCAATGTCACAACGCCGCCTTTGCGCGTGGCGTCGATGGCCATCTTAACGGTGGCTGTGGCCCCGACGGCTTCGAACACCACATCAGCGCCGCGGCCATCGGTCATGGCGCGAACCGCCGCGACCACGTCCGCGGAGCCGGAGTTGATGGTCTCATCCGCCCCGAGCTTTTTCGCCAGCGCCAGACGGTCATCGGCGAGGTCAACGGAAATCACCTTGGCGCAGCCGGCGGCTCGCGCGGCTTGCAAGGTGAGCAATCCGATCATGCCCGCGCCCACGATTACCGCAGTGTCGCCCAGGGTGATCGGCGTGATGTTGACCGCGTGAACGGCGACCGAAACGGGCTCGACCATCGCAGCCTGTTCAAACGTAACGTCGTCGGGCACGTGGAACACAATGTGGCTGGGGACGTTGACGAATTCGGCGAAGGCTCCGTTGCGGCGATATTCCCCGCAAGAGACTCCCAGCACGCGCCGGTTGTCGCACAAATTCGGCTGACCTTTGCGGCAGAAGTAGCAGTTGCGGCACGAGATCATCGAATCGAACGTGACGCGGTCGCCCTTGGCGAAGCCTTCGACATCGGTGCCGATTTCGGCGATGACGCCGGAGGCCTCGTGTCCCATGATGACCGGCGGAATGCGGCGTCCCGAGGAGCCGTCAAAGCCGTGGACGTCGCTGCCGCAGATACCGCACGAGTGCACGCGGATCAGAACCTCGTTGGGCGTGATCGCCGGCGCGGGCTCCTCTTGGAGCACCAAAGACTTGTATTCATTAAGGACTAGAGCCTTCATCGAAATCGAACCTTCCCTGGACGAACCTGTCGCCCCGCCTGAAAGCCCAATATAGCGCGGTATCGTTACCGTCGGCAGGAGCCTAAAGACCTGCGGCGGCGCGCCGATCTAATTCAGACAGTGACTTTCCCTCCACGAACGGCCCTCTGGCTGGCTCTGGCTTTCGCCGGATACGCCCCGGCAGCAGAGCCGAATAGCCTCGGTGTTCGAGGCGAGTATCGTTGCGGACCGGGCGATCGGCTCAGCGTGACTGTGTTCGAGGTCGAGGAGTTGAGCGGCCCGGTCTCCCTTGACGCCGATGGTCTTATCCGTTTACCTCTGATCGGCGCCGTTTCGGCCAGCGGGTTAACGACGGGTCAAGTGGAAGCGCGGCTGGTGGAGCTTTACGGGGCGAACCTGCTGCAAGATCCGCAGATTTCGGTCGCGGTCGAAGAATACGGCAGCCAACCGGTCAGCGTCTTGGGCGCCGTGAACGAACCCGGCGTCCTGCAACTGCAGGGCACGCGGAGGCTTTTGGACGTCATCGCCATGGCCGGCGGGCTTTCCGAGCAGGCCGGGGAGCGGATTGTGATCAGTCGTCCGGGCGCGGACGACTCGGCGCCGCCGCTTGAAATCGCCGTGCCCGTTAAGCAGATGCTTGAGGCGGTAGCGAACTCGCAATACAACCCCTGGATACAGCCTCACGACACGATACATGCCGAGGCGGCGGGACTGGTCTATGTACTGGGTTCGGTGAATCGTCCCGGCGGTTTCCCGATTAAGGATCAAGAGCAGATCACGGCGCTGCAGGCGATGTCTCTGGCAG
>CAMPKL010000338.1 GCA_946887065.1 uncultured Bryobacterales bacterium | reverse complement strand
GTGCTGCCCGGCAGTGTTTCGCAAACGCGCTGACCTTGCTGGCCGGCTTGCACGAAACGTACGTGTTCGACCACGGCGACGGCATTTGCGCTGCCGATCTGCGCGATCTGACCCAGATGAATTTGGAGGGTCTCTCAGCATGAAGCCGCGAGACCCGGAACTGTTTGAAGCGGCGCCCTCCGGCGACGATTCGCTCGCCCGGATATATCGCGAGCGTGCAGCGTCCCTGGCCCGCCGGGAGGTCGACGAATCCGCCCGGACCAAGGGTTGCAGCGTCGTCGTATTCCAAATGGGAGCGGAGAGACACGGCCTGCCGATGAGCGCCGTCGAGCGGATCTTCGCTAGGCCGATTCTTACCCCAGCGCCGGGCGTTGGTCCGCGATGGGCAGGCGTCTTCGCTGTTCAAGGGGAGATTGTTCCCATCCTGCATCTGGCGAGAATTCTAAACATGCCCGACGCGGATCCGGACTCAGACCAATACGTTCTTAGCCTCCTTACGGCCGGACGGAAACTAGGCCTCTTGGTGGAGAGAGTACTGCAGATTCGCGACATCCGCCTGGAAGGCCTGCGCCCGGCAACCAGTCAGACTCGTTACCTCAAGGGGATTAGCCCGGATGGCGAGCTCATTCTCGACATCGACTTGCTCGTGGAACAGGAGTTCTCACAATGAATCTGCGAATTAGTACTCGCATCGCCGCGGGATTCGGCGCGATGGTGCTGCTCAATCTCGGAGTCGGCGTCTACAGCTTGGCGCGGCAGGCCGAGAGCCGCGACGTCACATCGCAAATACGCAGCCGCGACATCGCCATGCTGGAGACCTTCGTGCTCGCAGCGCAGTTGCAAGGAGAGATGCGCTTGCACCGCGAGAAAGTCTTCGCCATGGAGGCGGCGTCGAGCCGCGACCGCCGCGCCGATTCGACTGCCGAGCAGCAAGAGTGGCGCCTAAGATTCGAGAATCTAGAAAGTACTCTCTCCGGGACTGCTAGACGCTTGCAGGAGTACGAGGGCGCAACTTCGTCTCGGGCGCGGGTTTTGGGCTGGGCGCAGATTGGGGATGCGGTGACCGATGCCTCGGCGGTGCTGACACAAACGCTCGGTCCGGCCATCGAACGACGATTCGACCTTATACGCCAAGGCCGCTTGGAGGAAGCTCAAGCGGGCGCAGACGAGATGGACGACGAGGCGCTCACTTTCGACGCCGCCATGCGCGAGGTGCGGCGACGCGCCCAAGCGCAAGTCGACCTGGGAGCGCAGGAGGCCGAGGACAGCTACCAGCAGGCGCGCCAGTCGATAGCCTTGGCCTTGATCGCTACATTGCTCGTGGGAATCGCCGGTAGCGTCTTGATTCAACGCTCGGTCACGCGACCGCTCGCTAAGTTTCAATCCTTCGCCGCGCGAGTCGGTGAAGGCGACCTGTCCACCGAAGCCGATGCCTCGCGGCAGGACGAAATGGGCGAGATGGCCCGCAGTCTGAACAACATGGTCGAATCGCTGCGAACCGTCGCCCAGCAAACGCGCGGAGCGGCCGAAAACCTCAGCACGGCGACGACGCAAATTTTAGCGTCGACGCAGCAGCAGGCCGCCAGCAGTTCCGAACAGGCTGCCGCGGTTCAGCAAACTAACGCCACCTTGACCGAAATGAGCCAGTCCGGATCTCAAATCTCGGAACGCGCCAAACAGGTCGCCGCTTCGGCTGAATCGACTTCCGGGGCCAGTGAGGCCGGCCTGAAGGCGGCGCGCGACACCAGCCGCATCATGGAGGGCATCCGGGAACAAGCTGAGGCGGTGGCCGACAATGTCGTGGCGCTCAGCGAGCGCACGCAGACCGTCGGCGAGATCATCGCCACCGTAAACGATATTGCCGAGCAGTCTCACCTACTGGCACTGAACGCAGCCATCGAAGCCGCCGCCGCCGGCGAGCAAGGCCGAAGCTTCTCGGTGGTCGCCTCCGAAATCAAGAATCTGGCCGACCAATCCAAGGAAGCCACTCTACAGGTTCGCTCGATCCTTGGGGAGATTCAGAAGGGTATCAACAGTTCGGTGATGCTTACCGAGGAGGCCGTCAAACGGGTCGAGTCCGGCAAGAAGCAGGCCGAAGTGACCGACAAGACGATTCGCGAGTTGGCGGCCAGCATCGAACGCAGCGTCCAGGCATTTCAACAAATTGTCGCCGGCACCAATCAACAGCAGATTGGCCTGGATCAGATCACGCAGGCGGTCAGGGACATCGGACAAGCCAGCGGTCAGGCCGCCGCCGGAACCCAGCAACTCGAACAAGCCGCCTCGAACGTCAATGCGATGGCTCACCAACTGCGCACCGCGGTTGAGCAGTACAAGCTGTGAAACAGATCCGGGAAAAGCTGCTTGGAATCTTCCAGGGGGAGCATCAGGACCATTCGGGACAGATCCGGCTGCTCTTGAAGCGCATCGTGGAAGCCGGCGCGGGGCCCGACTTGGATGAGGCTTTCCGGCGCGCGCACAGCCTGAAGGGGGCCGCCCGGGCGGTGGGTCTCGACGAGATCGAAACCGTGGGGCATCGGCTCGAAGCGCTGTTCGCGCGGGCCAGGGAAGGCTCGTTTCGCATTACCCAATCGGCAGTCGATGTCATCCACGACGCGCTGGACTGCTCCGAGGATCTGCTCGCTAGCCTCAGCGGCGCACGGCCCGCGCCGGATGCAACCGGGATTTTAGCGGCCATAGACGCCCTCCTCGCGCAGGCGCCGGAGAAAGGGAGGGCCGAGCCGCCGGGGAAGCCGTTTTCGACAGACTTAGGAGTGCCAATCGAGGCGCTCGGGGAAGATGCCGAACCGGAAGCCAGCGACGGCGACGATGCTTTGCCTGCCGAGGCGTCGGTGCGCCTGCGAGCCAGCCACGTCGACCGCTTGCTGCGCACATGCGATCAGCTCAACACAGCCGGACCTCAGCACCGGGCCGCGGTCGTGGCGATGCATCAACTGAGCGATGAGATCGCAAAACTCATCCAGCGCTGGGAGCACGTTCGGCGAAGCATTCTTCTGAAGCCGAACCATTCCGCCGAATCGCACCTCAGGCTTTCCCGGCGGTCTTTGGATGTAGTGGACAGCCATCTACGCTCGCTTTCTACGCGTTCGCGGCGGTTGTTGCTGCAACAGCGCAGGAACGTCTCTTCATTGGAACGCTTCAGCGCCGACCTGGGACTGGATCTCTGGAAAGCGCGTATGACGCGGGCATCCAGCGTCTCGGATGGTTTTGGAAGCATGGTGCGCGAGCTAGCGCGCTCTCAACAAAAAACAGTGCGCTTTCGAACCAAGGGACTGGAAACGGAGGCGGACCGAGAGGTGCTCCAGGCGCTGCGCGAGCCGGTTATGCATCTGCTGCGCAACGCCGTGGGGCATGGATTGGAAACTCCCGCCGAACGGGAGCAAGCGGGTAAGCCGGGCGTCGGGCTAATCACGCTGTCCGTTGAGGCCACGGCCGGCATGTTGACGTTGCGCGTCAGCGACGACGGGAGAGGCATTGATCTGATCAAGATCGCCGATGAAGCGCGGCGGCGAGGGAGGATCGAAGAGGGGGAACTCGCGGCGCGCAGCGAAGACCAGCTGCAGCGCTTCATCTTCGAGCCTGGCTTCTCCACCGCTTCGGCGGTGTCGGAAATCGCCGGTCGGGGCATGGGTCTGTCGGTCGTTCAGGAGACGGTACGGCGCTTGCACGGCGACGTGGAAGCTCATTCAAAACCTGGATCCGGAACAGAAGTCGTTCTTCGGACTCCTCTCTCCGTCTTGACGCAACGAGTGCTGCTCGTGATGTCGGCGGGTCGCATCTTCGCCTTCTCCACGCGGGCCGTCGAGCGGGTTTGCCGCATCGCCGAGGATCGAATCGAAACGATCGAGGGACGGCCGGCGGTAAGGAGCAACGATCGCTTGGCGCCGCTGGTTTCCCTAGCGGCGGCCATGGATCTGCAGACGGCCGCTAAGAGAGCTTCACGCAGCATCTCCGTCGTGATTGCGACACACGGAGGGCAGACGATGGCCTTTTCGGTAGACGAACTGCTCGACCAGCGCGAGGCGCTGGTAAAGGATTTGGGCATACCGGACGCGGTAGGCGGCGTCGCCGCCGGCGGAATCGTGCTGGAGGGAGGGGCCGTAGCGATTCTTCTTGGGGTCGCCGAATTGATGAAATCGGCCGAACAATCCTCGGGCGGACCTGTGCGCGAGCCCCTGGCGCCAGCGGCGGAACCTCGGCCGCGGCGCATCTTGCTTGCCGACGATTCGATCACTACCAGGGCGCTGGAGAAGAGCATTCTGGAGGTCCACGGCTACGAGGTGATGGCGGCGGTCGACGGCGTGGAGGCATTGGCCATGCTGCGTTCTCACGGGGCGGACCTGGTTATATCCGACGTTCAAATGCCTCGCATGGATGGCTTTGAACTCTTGGAGCAGATTAAGGGAGACAAGCGCTTGCGGCAGACTCCCGTCATCATGCTGACGTCGCTCGAGCGCCGCGAAGAACAAGAGAAGGGCCTGGCGCTGGGCGCCGATGCCTATATCGTGAAACGCAAGTTCGACCAGCGAGACTTGCTTGAAACCATCCAGCAGATCTTATGAGCCCTGCCCGCGTCATGGTCGTCGAAGACTCCCCGACCATTCGCACGTTTCTATGCGAAATAATCGCTCACGACCCTCGCCTGGAGTTGTGCGCGGTGGCCGCCAGCGGCGAGGAGGCGCTGCGTTTGCTCAAGCGCATCGAGCCCGATGTCGTATCCCTCGATATCCAGTTGCCGGGCATCGATGGGCTGCAGGTTGCCGAGCGCATCATGTCCGACTATCCAACGCCGATTGTGGTCGTCGCCGCCAGCAGCACCGTCGGAGAGCAAACGCTAAGCA
>CAMPKL010000337.1 GCA_946887065.1 uncultured Bryobacterales bacterium | reverse complement strand
GAAGAGAACTGAATCCCATGCGACGTTCCATTCCGGTCCTGCTGAGCGCGGCCATCCTTCTGACCTGGGGCTGCACCCAGGAAACGCAGATCAGCGAGTCCGGCTCGCTGATGATCGCGGAACAAGGCAGCTTCGCCGTTGGCGGCTCAGTCGTTACTGCTCCCGGCGACTTCGACCCTATCGAGCAGGGAGCGTACAACCCCGCTGGCGTCGATCCGGCGGGGCAGACGTTGCACGGGGACCATGCTTACGTCTTCTATCAGGTCCCGGCAGATGCCAGAGAGCTTCCGCTCGTGTTCTGGCACGGCCACGGACAGTCCGGCAAGACGTGGGAGACGACCCCGGATGGACGCGAAGGATTCCAAAACATCTTTCTGCGCCGCCGGTTCCCGGTCTACTTGATCGATCAGCCGCGGCGGGGCCGCGCGGGGCGCGGCACAGAGGGGACCGACATAACGGCCACGCCTGACGAGCAGCTCTGGTTTGGCATCTTCCGGCTGGGCGCATGGCCGGACTTCTATGAGGGAGCCGAGTTCTCGCGCGACCCCGGGGCGCTCGACCAGTTCTTCCGGCAAATGGTCCCCAACACCGGCCCATACGACGTGCAGGTGAACGTAGAAGCTGTTTCAGCGCTATTCGACAAGATCGGGCCGGGAGTTCTCATCACACATTCACAGAGCGGCGGACTAGGCTGGCGGACCGCGATCAAGAACAGCAGCATCCGAGCCGTAGTCTCCTACGAGCCGGGCTTTGACTTTCCTTTTCCCGAGGGGGAGGAACCCGAGCCCCTGACGCTCGGTGGTCGCCCCTTGAGCGCCGTCACCGTGTCCGAGTCGGACTTCATGGCGCTCACGAAGATACCGATAGCCGTCTACTACGGCGACAACATCCCCGATGAGCCAAGCGAGAATCCGGGCCAGGAGCAATGGCGCATCTTTCTCGAGATGGCCAAAAGGTGGCGGGATGCCGTGAACAGCCGCGGCGGCGATGTCACCCTCGTGCACTTGCCGGAAATCGGAATTCACGGCAATACCCACTTCCCGATGTCGGACACGAACAACCTACAAATTGCAGATCAGATGTCGAAGTTTCTGTCGGAGAAGGGGCTGGACTGATTCGTTGCCAGCGCAAATGGGATCCTCAAATGCACACCTATAGACACAAGAACCGCAAAGCGTTGGCCGCGATCGCAGTACTTATAGCGTTTTGCTTCGGGGCGACTCGGGCCTCTGCCGATTGGCCGCGATGGCGAGGTCCCAACGGCGACGGGATTTCCCAGGACACGGGCCTGCTTGAGTCGTGGCCCGAAGGAGGCCCGCCGCTTGCGTGGAAGGCGACCGGGATTGGAGCCGGCATGGGCGCCGTGTCGGTCGCGGACGGCCGTGTCTACACCAGCGGCGACTTGGACGGTAAGGCGTGGCTCTTCGCCTTGGACGAGGCCACCGGAACCCACGTGTGGAAGGCCGAGGTAGGCCCTGGCGGTACGATCGGGTTCGGCAGCCAATTTCACCCCGGGCCGCGCGGCACTCCAACCGTCGACGGCGACAAGGTATACATCCTCGGGCAGTTCGGAGACCTGGTCTGCTTCACAACCGGCGGGGAAGAAGTGTGGCGCGCGAACCTCGTCGACGATTACGGCGGCAAGGTCCCACGATGGGGGTACACCGAATCGCCGTTTATCGACGGCGACCGGCTCATCGTCACCCCCGGCGGGGAGGACGGCATCCTGCTCGCCCTGGACAAAAACACCGGCGCACGCATCTGGCGGAGTGAAGGATGGAGTGGTGAGGAACCGCAGTATTCATCGCCCATCCTCGCCACGATCGGCGGGGTGCGCCAGTATATCCAGTTGACGGAACAGACCGTCGCCGGCGTAGCTGCTGAGGACGGCCGCGTGCTGTGGAAAACCAGCCGCGAAGGGCTTATTCCCGTCACGACTCCCATAGAAGAGGATGGCTTGGTTTACATCAGCAGCGGCTATGGCGCAGGTTGCCGCCTCTTCAAGGTCAACCCGCCGGCCCAGAGCGGCGGCGAGTTCTCGGTCGAGTTGGTCTATGCCAATAAGGATTTGAAGAACCACCACGGCGGCGTGATCCTGCTCGACGGCTATGTGTACGGCTCCAACGACCCTGGCATCCTGACCGCGATGAACTTTCGCACTGGTGAAGTCGCCTGGCGCGATCGCAGCGTCGGCAAGGGTTCGATCGCGGTCGCTGACGGCCGTATCTACCTGCGCAGCGAGGCGTCGCCTGGCCAAGTCGCTCTAATCGAAGCGACTCCGGATGCGTATCGCGAGATCAGCGTCTTCACGCCGCCCGAGCAGAGCGGAGAAAACAACTGGCCGCACCCCGTCATCGCGAACGGCCGCCTCTATCTCCGCGACCAGGACGTGCTGCTCAGCTACGACATCCGGCAGAACCGACAACCGCTGTAGCGGCTACGGCTCGCGCCTGGCAAATCTCCTTAAGGGGGTGGTAGAGTGCTCCCCTGATATCCCTCTGACTCACTGGCGCTTCACCATGGCTTGGCGGGCTTCGCGGTCGAGTTCGCGATTCTTGATCGTCTCGCGCTTGTCGTGGTCTTGTTTACCTTTGGCGAGGGCGATCTCGACCTTGATGCGGCCGTTCTTGAGGTAGACTTTCGTTGGGATTAGCGTCTGGCCCTTCTCGCGCGTCTTGCCGACGAGTTTGTCGATCTCGGCGCGGTGCAGCAACAGCTTGCGGACGGACATCGGCTCGTGGTTTTGGCGGTTGGCCTGGAGATAAGCACTGATATGAGCGTTGTGGAGCCAGATCTCGCCCTTGTTGAGAGAGGCATAGGCGTCGCCCAGCTGGATTTGGCCCGCCTTGGCGGATTTCACCTCGGAACCGGTCAACACGATGCCGGCCTCGAAGGTATCGAGGAAGTGGTACTTGAACCGGGCGCGCCGATTATCCGCCAGGATCTTAATTCCTTCCGTTTTCGCCATTCCGATTCCACGTCTGAGCGGAGGAGTGCGTCACTATAGGTAGGAATCCATCCAACCGGACCCGTCCCCCTTGATGACTGCTTTTACCGACGACCGACGCACCGCACGACGCCGCTTCTTTAGGGTGGCACGAACGCGTGGACTATTCCAGACGTCCCTGCTGCTCATTCTCTGCCTTTTGATGGCGGCGCCGGAGCTGCCGGGCTCAGCACGGAGGGCAAAACAGCTCTATGAACAGGGCCGGCGCGCGGAAGTCCAGAGGGACTACGACGGAGCGCTGCAGTTGTACGGCCAAGCGCAAGACGAGGATCCCGGCGACAATCGCTACCAGCTTGCCGTGCGGCGGATGCGCTTCGTGGCCGCTCAGGCGCATGTGGACGTTGGACGTCGCTTGCGTGATGACGAAGGCCTTTTGAATGAGGCGCTTGCGCATTTCCAACGAGCAATCGAGATTGATCCGTCACTGACCGTTGCGGCGCAACAATACCAACGGACGCTGGAGATGATTGAGAAGAGCCGGGGCGGTCAGCAGACGGAAGACGACGACGGCACGGCCAGTGCGCTGGAACTCGATCGCGCGGAACGCCGCAACTCGGTGGAGTCGATGCGGGCGCCGGCTGTTTTGCGGCCGCTCTCAACGCAACCGATCGACATCACCATGAGCCAGCAGTTGAAGGTCGTCTACGAGACGATCGGCAAGCTGGCCGGCATCAATGTGCTGTTCGATCCTGACTTCCAAGACAAGCGGGTCGATATTTCGATTCAAGACGCAACCTTGAACGAGGCCTTGGATTACACGGCGTTGATCACCCAGACTTACTGGAAACCGATCACGGACAACGCGATTTTCGTCACCAACGACACGACGGCGAAACGGCGCGACTTCGAAGAGAAGATCGTCAAGACGATTTACCTCAACAACGTAGCCACGCCGCAGGAACTGCAAGAGATCGTCACGGCGATTCGCGGTTTGACGGACATCCGGCGGATGTTTCCGGTGACTTCGATGAATGCATTGGTAGTGCGCGGTTCGCGCTCCGAATTGGCGCTCGTCGACAAGCTGATTAACGACATCGACAAGGCCAGGCCCGAGGTCGTTATCGACGTTTTGGTGCTGGAAGTCTCGCGCAGCAAGTCGCGGGAGTTGGGACTCAGGCCGGTTGTGCCGGGCACCAATCCGGTCGTTTCGGGCATCAACGCCCCCGCAGTATTCACGGGCGGAACACAAGGGGCGCTGCCGTTGTCCCAATTGGGCGGCGTCAGCATTCGAGACTGGTCGACGACCTTGCCAGGCGCTCAGTTGACAGCGCTCTTTTCCAGCTCGGATTCAAACCTGTTGCAATCTCCGCGTATTCGGGCTACCGACAATCAGCAGGCCAGTCTGCGGATCGGCGAGCGAATTCCGATCGCGACCGGCAGTTTTCAGCCCGGCGTAGGCGGTGGCGTCGGGAATGCCTTGGTCAACACGCAGTTTAGTTTTGAGGAAGTCGGCGTCAATATCGACATCCTCCCCAAAGTGCATAATGACAGCGAGATTTCGATGCATATCGCGATCGAAGTTTCGAATGTTCGAGAGTATCGAAATCTTGGCGGCATTGAGCAGCCAATCATTAGTCAAAAGACAATCGAGCACGACATCCGCCTAGAAGAGGGCGAGGCCAGCATTCTGGGCGGCCTGAATCAAGAGAACGTCTTCACCACGAAGTCGGGCATCCCCTTTTTGGCCGAGATTCCGGTCGTAGGGCGTCTGTTCAGCGTCAAGAAGGTCGATACGGCGCAGAACGAGATCCTAATTGTCGTCATTCCGCATGTCGTGCGCCTGCCGACCGTAGACGAATCGAATCTGCTGGAGATCGCTTCGGGTACCGAGGCAGTCTTCCAGGTGAACTTCAAGGAGGAAAGCAACGGCGAATCC
>CAMPKL010000336.1 GCA_946887065.1 uncultured Bryobacterales bacterium | reverse complement strand
ACCGAGAATGGGATGCCTTTGCGCTGCGGCGCCAGCAGATCGTGAAGCAACTGCTGGCCCAGCCCGGAGACGACCTCGTCATCGTCCGTTATGGAGCCCGTCACAACGTGCACAGCGAGTGGGTGTACAACTTGAGCGACATCGATGGGCAACCGATCGTTTGGGCTCGGGATCTGAGTCCGGGCCAGAACGCGGAGCTGCTGGCATACTTTCAAGACCGGCGGATTTGGCTGCTGGAAGCCGACGCGGCTCCCCCTCGGATCTCGCCTTACCAGGCAAGCGGAGCGCCCAATGCTCGCTGACGGCGTTGGCTCTTTTTGCAAAGCGGTTGAGGTTGTATTACACTCCCTTCCCACGGGCCGAGCTATCGTAACGCGGTCCCAAAGGAGTCTTGATGCAGGTCTTTAGCGGGAAGGATGTTCGCAACATCGCCATAGCCGGGCACGGTGACCACGGGAAGACAAGTCTGGTCGCCGCCATGTTACGAACCGCGGGCGTCACAAACCGGCTGACAAGCGTGGACGAAGGCAACACGATCACGGATTTCGACGAAGAAGAGATCGCCCGCAAGGTGTCCGTGTCGACCGGCCTCGCCCATATCGAGTGGAACAAGTGCAAGCTGAACTTGCTCGACACGCCCGGTTACAACATCTTCATCAACGACGCTAAGGCGGCCATGATAGCGGCGGACTGCGCCCTGATCGTCGTCGATGCGGTCGCCGGACCGGAAGTGCAGACCGAAAAGGTGTGGGCCTTCGCCGAGGAGTACGGCATCCCGCGGATCTTGTTTATCAACAAGATGGCGCGCGAGCGGGCGGATTTCGATCGCGCCCTGGAAGCCGTCAAGGAGCATTTAGGCAAACCCGCCGTCGCCGTGCAGCTGCCGATCGGAGCGGAAAAGGACTTTCGCGGAATCGTCGACCTAGTCGAGATGAAGGCTTACGAGTACGAGCGGGACGGCTCGGGCAAGGGCAAGGAGGTCCCCATCCCGGCGGACATGGCGGATCGGGTCGCGGCGGCTAGAGAGTCACTAGTGGAGTCAGTCGCCGAGACCAGCGAGGAACTGCTGAATCTTTATCTGGAAGAAATGGAGCTGCCGGACGACAAGTTCCGAGCCGGACTCCACAACGCGGTCCGCAATAGCGACATCGTGCCGGCCCTGTGCGGCGCGGGTATCCACAACATGGGCACCGATCACCTGTTGGACTTCCTGGTGCACTTCCCGCCGTCGCCGATCGAAAGGGGCGAGATTGAGACGGAGGACGGCCCACAGAAGATCACCGACGACGCCCCGTTGTCGCTGTTCGTGTTCAAGACGGCCGCCGACGCTTTCTCCGGGCGGCTGACCTACTTCAAGGTCATTTCCGGCGTGCTGCGTAACGACGAGCAGGTTAATAACTACTCTCGGGATACGCAAGAGAAGTTCGCCCGGATCAGCGTGATGCAAGGCAAGGAGATGACCCAGGTCCCCGAAATTCACGCCGGCGACATTGGCGTAGTCGCCAAGCTCAAGGAAACTCTGACAGGCGACAGCCTTGGCGCAAAGGGATCGCCGGTCAAGTTCAAGAGAGCCCAGATCCCTCCGCCGGCGATCGCCTACGCCATCGAGCCGAAAACGCGGCACGACGAAGATCGGCTCGGCCCAGCGGTTCACAAGGTCCTCGAAGAAGATCCCGCGCTCGGCTTCCATCGCGACCCGCAGACCCACCAGTTCCTGCTGGGGGGTAACGGCCAGCAACATCTGGAAGTGATCGTCAGCCGCCTGAAAAACCGCTACAACGTCGAAGTCGAGCTCAAGGCACCCAGCATTCCTTATCGCGAAACCATTCGCCGCAACGCGGATGCTCAAGGCAGGCATAAGAAGCAGACCGGCGGCCACGGACAGTTCGGCGACTGCAAGATTCGCATGGAGCCAACCGAGCGGGGCGCGGGATTTACCTTCTCGGATGAAATCTTTGGAGGCTCGATCCCCAAGACGTACATCCCAGCGGTGGAAAAGGGCATCCAAGAGGCGTCAGCCCGGGGCTATCTGGCCGGATACCCGGTCGTCGACTTCAAGGTTGTCCTGTACGACGGCTCCTACCACGACGTCGACTCGTCCGAAATGGCTTTCAAAATGGCCGGCCGCAAGGCCTTCCGGGCAGCGATGGAGCAAGCCGGCCCCGCTTTATTGGAGCCCTTGATGACAGTGGAAATCGCGGCTCCCATGGACTTTGCCGGCGATCTGATGGGCGACCTCAACTCTCGCCGCGGACGGATCCAGGGAATGGACACGAAGGGGCACTCGCAGATCATTCGCGCCGAAGCGCCGATGTCGGAGATGCTAACGTACGCTAACGACCTCACGTCTATGACTCAAGGTCGCGGCAGTTTCACGATGGAGTTTTCGCGGTATGACTTTGTGCCCGCTCAGGCGGCGGACAAGATTATCGCGGAGGCGAAGAAGCACCAGACCGGAGAAGCCGGCGATGACGACTAACCACTAGGGCTCATGACAGGTCTCCGGGTGGCCAAACTCAGCTGAATCTCCCATTGATTTCGAGGGATTGCTCTGTTAGCATTGCAATGACTCGCTAAGCCCTGCCTGGCGAGTTTTCTCTTTCTTATGAACTGGTTAACCGGGGCGCGCCAAAATTGGGCGCTGGCTGTGGCAGCAGCTTTGTTGAGTTTTTCGTGCAGCGCCGACCGTGGCGCGGCAGTTTTCGCTCCTCCTCCGAGCGCCCCGGCGCCCGAGGCGGTCCTCCAAAAGCCGGATCCCCCTAGCCCGCCTCCGCAAACCACGGTCTACAATCCGCCGCCCGCCCCTGAGCCGAGAAGGCAGAGGCCCGCCGCGCCGGATCCCTTTGCGGGTCTTTCACCGCAACAGGCTGACGTTGCGCGAGGCCTGCGGGACGCCGAGTTCGCCGCCTACCAGCAAGCGCTGACTCCGGCCGAAATCGCCGAGGCTGAAGAACCGGCCCTGGAGTCGGAAGACACTGCGCTTATCGATGAGATCAGCGAGGAGGCGATTCCCGACGACTTCGATATCTCGAAAACACGGGAAGAGCGGCTGCGAAACACCCAGTCCGAATTGCCTTTGGTTTTGAACGACGCCGTGGTCCGCATGGTGAACTATTTCACCGGAACCCGCGGCAGCCGCACGCTGCGCGCCACGTTGGGCCGGTCCGGCGCCTACCGCGACATGATCCAGCGGGTTCTCGAAGAAGAGGACGTCCCGGCGGAACTGTTTCACCTGGCCCAGGCCGAGTCGGGATTCCGCCCAACGGTGCGGTCCTATGCGAGCGCGAAAGGCATGTGGCAATTCATGGCCTTTCGCGGCAAGCAATACGATTTGCGCCAAGATCGCTACCTGGACGAACGAGACGATCCTGAAAAATCCACCCGCGCTGCGGCCCGCCACCTCAAAGACCTCTACATCGAGTTCGGCGATTGGTACTTGGCGCTGGCCGCCTACAACTCGGGTCCGGGCCGGGTTTCGCGCGCTATCGAGCGCGGCGGGACTCGCGACTACTGGGAACTGAGCCGGAAGCGGCTGTTGCCCCGCCAGACCCGCGACTACATTCCGATCATTTTGGCGTTCACCTACGCCTCGAAGAATCTCGACGTCTATGACGTCGGGGAAATCGATTACGCTCCGCCGTTGCGCTACGACAGCGTCACAACGCGTTCCGAGATCAGCTTGGACCTAGTCGCCGACCTGGCGGGTTCATCGGTAACCGAACTTCGCGAGCTAAACCCAGCGCTGCTGCGTTCCGCCACGCCGCCTTACGCCTATCGACTTCGGCTGCCTCAAGGCTCGGCAGAGCGTTTCGGCGCCGAGTTGGCGCTGATTCCCGTCGAGCAGCGGTTGAATTGGCGCCGGCACGAGACCGAACAGGGGGAGACCGCGGCAAGTCTTGCGAAGCGATTTGGGGCGGACGAGGCCGAGTTGTTGGCCGTCAACGGCCTTGAAGCCGGCGCGGAACTGGAGCCGGGGACCCGGCTGACCATACCTGCCACGAACACCAAA
Source organism: uncultured Bryobacterales bacterium (assembly GCA_946887065.1). The sequence continues at coordinate 892 of CAMPKL010000336.1, read as the reverse complement.
CTTGCCAGCTACCGCTCCACCGGATCGGCCGGCGGGCTGATGGAAGAGGGTTCGGGCCGCTACCGCATCGCCAGAGGCGACACGCTAGGGGGGATTGCCAGAAGATTCGGCGTGAGCGTGTCTCAGTTGCACGCGTGGAACGGGCTGTCTAACAGCCGCATTCGGGCTGGGCGCTACCTGATCGTCAACACCAACAGCGGCACGTCGGCAAGTGCGGGCGCCGCGCCGGATGGAACCTACCACGTGCGCTCGGGAGACACCCTCGGCAAGATCGCGCAAAGATTCGGGACTACGGTCTCGCGGCTGCAAGCTTGGAACGGCCTCTCCGGAACCCAGATCAACGTGGGCCAGTCGCTGCGCGTCCCCAGCGTGGGAGGCGCGGCCGAGTCGGGCACGCGCGCCGGCGCCGTGCGGCAGGCCGCTCCCTCGTCGGGACGGTATCAGATCCGTTCGGGAGATACTCTTGGCGCAATAGCCGACCGCTTCGGCGTATCCATCTCCGATCTCCGCAACTGGAATAACTTGAGCGGCAATCGGATCGTCGCAGGCGACACCTTGGTGGTCGGTTCCGGCGCTTCGACCGGCACGAATTCTTCAGCGGCAACCGCTGCCCCGCCATCTGGCGGCTCGGCGATTCGCTATCGCATTCGCTCAGGCGATAATTTGGCGGTCATCGCCCAGCGCCACGGTGTTTCCATCGATGACCTGCGGAGATGGAACGGGCTGCGCGGTTCCACAATCCAGGCCGGCAAAACCCTGGTCGTGGGCTACGGCTCCTCCTCTTCACCCGCGGCTGAGACGATTGCTTCCGCGCCGTCCTCACCGTCATCCGGCGGCGGGCCATCGACTTACGTGGTCCGATCCGGCGATACGCTGGGCATCATCGCCGAAC
>CAMPKL010000335.1 GCA_946887065.1 uncultured Bryobacterales bacterium | reverse complement strand
GTCCCCGATCGTGCTGGTGATACCGTTTCTTGAGCATGGTTCTCCAGCCGGCATTGAGTCCGATGCGCTCCAGCGGGACTTGTTCTCCGAAATAGGCCGTGATCCGTTCGGTTGTCGGATGAAACTCGAGTGCGGGAGCGATGAGAATGAGCCTAGGCGAGCGTCGCGAAATTTGCTGGTGTGGAAAATAGCTCGCTATGGATTCCGGGGACCTCTTTATTAAGGCGTCCACCGCGACCCAGTAGTTGAGGGCTTGGATCGGAAGTTGAAGATTGGCGGTCGCCTTGACTTCGAGGATGGCCAGGCGTCCTGACCGATCGGCAGTGATGAGGTCGATGATGCCGCGATCCGAGCCGGCGGTCGCTTCGGGCTGGCTGAAGACGGGGGCCTCGCCCAGGGAGGGATCCAGGTTTTGAAGATCGCGGCGTATCCGGGATTCGAGCCACCGCTCAGGATCGGCGCGATAAAGAGGGTGATCCTGATCGGCGGCGTTCGGGTTGCGGAAGGAAGCCAACTGGTCAACGAGCTTCAGGACGTCGCCGAAGTTTTGTTGAGTGACGACGGTTTCCGTCTGCAGTCCGTAAACCATTTCGCGACCTCGGGCGGCGGCGAACTCCAACCCGAACATGCGCAAGGAAAGGGCGCCATTGGCCTGGGCCACCGTCTCCACCCACGGACGCCGCTCCAACTCCGCCAGCCAGTCCGCCAGGGGCGGTCCGAACGCGGCAGGCCGATAACGGGCGCGGAATAGCGTATCCAGGTTCCCAACATTCGTCACGTCGATCTTTTGGACGTTGCCTCTGGGGTCATAGACGTAGACCTCGTAGACGGCGAGTTGGGGGTTCAGCCCGTGCAGAATTCGGCAGGTGCGCTCATGCCGGCCGAGCGGCAAGAAGATGCGCAGCCCGACGGTGGGGCGGCGGCTGTCCGTCCGGCCCAAACTCCCGCGCCCGCGCCCCCCGGTGGTGCGGCCGCGGACCCCGCCGCCGCCCCCCGCGCGCGCCGCCCCCGCGACGACCGCCCACGAGAGCTGTCCCGCGACCATGCGGCAGCGAACGTGACGCCCCGAGAGACTGTGCTGAAGATCGGTGTGTCCCGATAGCTTGCCCACACGGGCTAGGGGGAATTCCCTGGCGAGCAGCCGCTGGAGAAAGGTTTCCGCTGAGTGGCCGTCTGCGGAACCGGCGACGGAGGCTGCGGCGGTATCGACGATCGACAGACGGATGTCGCTTTGGGCGAAGCGTTTGGCCCTGAGTTCGATTCTTGTGCGAGAGACCGAAGCGACGGCAACTACGCGCCGGATGACGGCGCCCTGCGGCCCCCAACTCTCGAGAATGACGCCGCTCGGGGTCGCTTCAATACGTAGGCGATCGCGCACGATGGCGAGCGCCGGACGACCGTCCTCCGTCAGGGCGGGGCTCGTGGCCGCTTGAAGGAAACTCTCAAGCGCTTCCAGGATCTGCTGCGGATCCTGAAGGGTCCGGCGATCCGCGGCCGGAGACATGCAGGCTAGTCGAGATCATACGAAACCGGCGGCGTCCCCGTCTTGGGCAGCGGCTCAGCTCGAACGCGGCGATTTCTGGAGCCGCAGTAACTCGTCAACGGCCCAGGAGAGATCTTCTTGATTCCTTCGCCGGATGACCGTTACAAGCTGCTTGATGCGGAGGACATCTACTCGATTGCCGGCAGCTTGTGCAGAAAGAGCAACCATGGTGTCCCCAACGGCGGACCATTCCTCGCGTTGCGCGGATATCTTAATGGCCGTGAGGAACTTAGGGTCGAGCATGATGACGACCTGAGGTTAAGCTGGCTGATTGTAAAGGTTGCGCACTAGTCAAGCAAGCGAATAATCTAGCAAGCGACCAACGAGCCGCGGCGTGTGCGCGGCTCTCGACCTCCTTTTGAGAGTTCATGCGTCAAGGCGTGAACCGGCGCAGCATGGCCACGTTTGACGAAGTTGCGGGGATGCGTTGTTACAATCAGCGCGATGACGGAGAGCTTTTACGGTCCCGGATCGCGTTGGACTCCCGATCCGACGCGAATGCGCCAGGCGGCGTTAGGCTTGCTGAGCGCTGGTTTCTACGTCGGTCTGGCGGGTGCGCTGCTCCCGCTCTTGGCGGCTCACTTCACCTTGAGCGCGCAGGATGCACTGCAATGGCAGGCGGCGCTGCTCGGCGGAGCGGTTCTGGGCACTCTGGCCGGGCGTTGGTTGGCTCGGCTGCCCAGCGGCATCCAAGCCGTTAGTTCGGCTGGGGTTGTTTGCGCCGTTGCAGCATTGGCCGCGCTCGCCATCGTTCCCGGGTTGGAGCCGTTGAAATTCGCCCCGGCGCTGATTGGCCTGGGTGTCGGCCTTGCCTGTGTCGCCTCTTCCTATTCCCTAGACGGCGTCCTGTCGGCAGGACGCGCGGCGAGCGCGCTCGACTTAGCTGCGGCTTGTTTCGGTTTTGGGGCCATCTGCGGCGGGTTGTTGTTGGTGCTGCTGCGGCAGTGGCTGCCGCTCAACCAGTCGGCTGGCGTTGCGGCAACGTTGGTATTGTTGACAGCGTTCGGGGTGCGCTGGCGAGGCTCCCCTCCAGAGGCCGTCGCCCCAGCGGTGTTGACGCACCATTGGCATGACATCGTTCGACCGACGCGGGTGCTGATCTCGCTCTGCTTGGCCCTGCAGGCAGCGCTTTGGGGCGTGGCCGCGTTGTGGCTCGGATTCTATGCCAGCCGGGCGCTGGGGACGTCGCCGGGATGGTCGATCGGTTTGCCGGTGCTCTATTGGGTTGGGTGGGTCGTGGGAAGAACTTCGATGATACGGGCGGCGCGCCACGGATTGCTGCGAACGTCCGCGGCGGTCGCTGCGTTCGGAGCATTGGCCTGCCTCTTCCTGGCGAACACGGAAGAACTCTCCGGCGCGGTGGCCGGCGCGTTGCTTTTGGGCGCCGCGAGCGGTTCGATGCAAGCGATTGTCCAATCTCTAGCAGGCGGCCCCGATGTCGCGCTGCGCATGGTGGGACGTTTCTTCGCCGGTACAGTCATAGCGGCCCTGTTCGCGGCGGCGGCGACTGGCCTATTGCTACAGGTGTTCGGCGTGCGGTCGATCTTATGGGCGGTCGCCTTGGCGGGCGTCTTGCTGTGCGTCGGCCTGGCTGTCCTGGCCGTCGAGGCCCGGCTGTCCGGCAGTCCCGCTGAGGCTTGAGTATGGAACAATGCTCGAAAGCTCCTGGACGGATTCGATCCGCCGCAGGCCGCCGGCTATAAATGAAGCGCTCCCGCCGCGATCCTCGATACCTGGCAGTCCTGGCATTTGTTGCCGCGTTGATTCTGCTGTTGGGGAATCTCCTGCGGCCGGACCGAAACGTGGAAGAGGGTGCACAGCCGCTCTCAGCAGAAAGTGCACTGTTACAGCTTCCGAGACTGACGCAGCGGCGTTCGATCGAGGATCATGTCGAGTTTGTGCGGCAACTGGTGGCGAACCGGAATCCCTACATCTACCGGCTGAATTCGGCCAGCCAAAGCGCCGTCCTTTGGAATGCGGCGACTTTGATCACGGCGCGGACGAGCGGATACATGCCGTCGCCGCAAACAGCGACGGGACAGGGGACGACATCGTTGGAGGCGTCGGTCACCACGGCAGGGCCGCAGTTGCCGCTGGCGATTTTGGCGATAAGTTTAGAGCGCCCTCCATTGCGGGTTGAGCGCGTGGCCGCTGCAGGATTTCCGGACGGCTCGTGGTTGCTGGCGTTATGGCGGTCGGCTGACGGTGTGCTGGCGTGGGCGGAAGGTCAGTATTTGCAGAGCCGGCGCGCGAACTGCGGTGATTTGATGCCGGTGCAAACGCTGGCGTCAACGATTGAGCTGAGTCCGAAGATGGCGGGAGCCGGAGTTTTTAGTTTGGACGGAGTACTGATCGGAGTGGTCGGACGCTGTGACGCCGGGCTGGCGATCCTCGGCGTGCAGGCCATCGAACTGCTATCCGGGCGAGCGAACAGCCTGGAGGACAGCCTGCTTGAGCGCTATGGGATGAGGATCGGACAAGCCGGCGACGAGGAGAAGGCGGCTTTGGGTATTCGCCAGGGTCTGTTGCTGCGGGAAGTTTGGAAGGGCTACCAAGCCTATGCTTCAGGGCTGCGGCCTGGCGACGTCCTGCTCAGCATCGATGGGACGGAACTGACCGCGCCGGAGGACATGCAAAGGCTGGTGTTGCCGGTGGCCCAGGAGATTTTTGAATTGCAGGTTGCGTCCCGAGGCCGGCGGAGATCCGTTTCTCTTCCGGCGCGGCCCGAGGTGCAGCCGGACTTTTCTGCGGCGGGCGTCGTGCTGGCGGCGAAGGAGCCGGGCGTAGTGATTGCGAAGGTCGCGGACGGGAGTCCGTTTGCCGCGCTGGGCGCTAGAGAAGGAGACAGACTGCTTTCGCTCGACGGCCGGCCTTTCGACGATGCCGATGCCGCCGGTCGTTATCTGGAGCGGGCCGCTGAACCCGTTTGGGCGACTGTCGGTCGTGGTGAAAGAGTTTGGGGAGCGTTGATCTCGCATGAATGAGATTGTTTCTCTCGGCGTGATCTTGCTGCTGGCGTTGTTGGCCGGTCACCTGGTTCAGATGCTGCGGTTGCCGGAGGTCACAGGTTACATTTTGGCGGGCGTGGCGCTGGGCCCTTCGGTGCTGGGATGGGTGAGCGTCGAGAACTTGCAGGCATTGGGCCTGTTCAGCGAAGTGGCGCGGGGGCTGATGTTGTTTTCGATCGGGTCGGTTTTTGAGTACCGGCTGCTCGTGCGCTCCGGCGCCAAAATATTTTGGCTGACCCTGGCCCACTCGGCGCTGGCGAGCATCCTGGTCGCCGGCGGGATGTTGGCGATGGGTCAAAGCTGGCAGGTAGCGCTGCTGGCGGCAGCCATTGCCGCGGAAACCGCTCCCG
>CAMPKL010000334.1 GCA_946887065.1 uncultured Bryobacterales bacterium | reverse complement strand
CCGGTGACCTGGAAGTGAAACTCCGAGAAACCGGCTTCGCGCACGAGTGTTTGGTACTCGGAAGCCGAGCGTTCCTTGCCCTCTGCGACGACCAGCATGTTCATGGATTGCAGCAGCGCTGTCGCGGGACCGTCCTTGCGCTCGTTGAGGATGTGTTCGCAGATGATGACCGCGCCGCCGGACGGGAGGCACTCGTAGGTCTTCTTGAGCAGGAAGCGCACTTGTTCGTCGGACCAGTCGTGCAGGATGCGTCCAAAGCCGTAGAGGTCGGCCTCGGGCAAGGTGTCCTTGAAGAAATCGCCGTCGACGGTGTCGATGCGTTCGGTTAGACCTTCCTCGGCAATCGTTCGCTCTGCGACCGGCGTTACCGCCGGCAGATCGAAGACGCAGGCGGTCATCCGCGGGTAGCGCCGGCAGGCGGCGATCGCCAGATGCCCCGTCGCGCCGCCCAAATCGGCCATGTGCCGGTAGCGGCCTAAGTCGAACGCGGCCACGGCTAGCGGCGAGCTGATGCGGCCGAAGCCGTTCATGCCGCGCAGGAAGATCTCCTTGTCTTCCTTGGTCTTGAAGAAGTGATCGAAGACGCCGTCCTTGCGCCCGAACTCTTGCTCCCAGCGATTCGTGCCTTCGCGGATTGCGTCTTCAAGGTGCGCCCACAGCCGGAATTGCATGCGGTCGGCGCAGAGAACGTATCCGGCCAGAGTGTCGGGACTTTCGAGCCGCAGATAGCGGTCCGAGGCGGGGGTATTGCTCCAGCGGCCTTCGGCGTCCTGAACGATCAGCTCCTTGGCGGCGCAATAGCCCAACAGCCGCTCAAGCGCGTGCTCGGCACATTTCAAATCGCGAGCTAATTCTCCGCAGCCGGCGGGCGCCTCATGCAAGCGATCGAAGACTCCTAGGGAAACCGCCGTGAACATCGCCTTCGAGGCCTTGAAGCCATCGAGCAATTCCACTATCCCCGAAATCGGCGGCGGCGCTGCGGTATCTGACATCACTCCATACTACTCGCGCGGCTTCGCCTCAGGCCGCTGAAGGGGTACAATATCGACGCGAAGGAGTAACCACCGTGTCCACTGCCCTCAGATGTGCGAGTTTCTTCCTACTGGCCGGCGCCTTGTTCGCGGAGGATGCCGCGCCGAAGTTGGACTACCTGTTCTTCAAAGAGCAGGTGCAGCCTATCTTCCTAGAAAAGCGCATCGGACACGCACGTTGCGTGGCCTGCCACACCGCACGCAGCCCCATGCTGCAAAAGCTCTCTCCCGGCGCAAAAACGTGGGACGACGAGCAGTCGCGCAAGAACTTCGAGATGTGGAGCCTGTTCGTCGCGCCCGGCAAGCCAATGAGCAGTAAACTCCTGCTGCATCCGCTGGCCGAAGAGGCGGGCGGCGATGCGTTCCACGGCGGCGGCAAACACTGGGACTCCACCGGAGACCCCGAGTGGCAGACCCTTGCATCCTGGGTCAACGGACGCGTCCTGGGCGCCGCGGCGGCGCTTCCGGGCAGCGGCTCCGTGCGCGTATTCCAATCCAACTCGGCCGGCGACGACGTTCACGTCATTGATCCCGCCAGCAACACCGTGGTCGGGATGATCCGAGGGGTTGAAGCTCCGCACGGCGTGGCGATCGCCCCCAACGGCGAGCGCATCTACGTCACCAACGAGGCCGAAAGCACACTGGACGTCGTGGATGCGAAAACGCTTGAGGTTTTTAAGCGAATCCCGCTAAGCGGTCACCCGAATAACGTGGACGTAGCCAAGGACAACTCCAAGGTCTATGTCGGCATTCGCCAGGAGCCTGGAGCGGTCGACGTCATCGATGCCAAGACGCTGACCAATGTGAAAAGCATCGCCGTCCCGGGCGCTGTCCACAACGTTTATCTGACGCCGGACGGTTCCCACGTGTTCGCCGGTTCGATAGCGTCGAAGACGATCTCCGTGATTGACGCCACGCGCGATGAAGTTTCGTGGACCATGGAGCTCGAGGCCGGTATCCGGCCGATGGCCTTCACCAAAGCCGGCGACGGAACGACACGGGACATCATCGTGCAACTATCCGACTTCCATGGCGTTGCGGTGCTGGATTTCGCCACGCGCAAGGAAAAGTACCGCTACGAATTTCCCGACGCGCCGGGCGTCGAACGCGAACTTGAGGGATTGCAAGGCTCGCCGGCCCACGGCCTAGCCGTATCAGCCGACCAGAAGACCGTTTGGTCCACGAGCAAGTATTACCACGCGGTCTACGGCTTCAAGCTGCCGGAACAGAACTGCGGACAGCCCGCCCGGGGCTATAACAGGCCCGGCGCGCCGCCGCCGCCTCCCAATCCTCCGTGCGAGTTCGAGCTGGTCAAAATCATCGATGTCGGTAGCCACCCCGATTGGCTGGCGCTCACGCCGGACGGCAAGAGCCTCTACGTAGCCTTGGCGGGAGACGACGAGACCGCGGTCATCGACACCGAGAAGATGGAAGTCATCGCCAAGATCCCCGTCGGCAACGTGCCGAAGCGTGTGGTGGCCGGCGAAATCCAGACGCACTAGCCGACTTCGGCTAGACCCAGAACGCACAGACAACCGCCGCCGCGAGAAAGACGAACGCGGCGGCGTAGTTCCATTTCAACGGCTCTCCCAAATACCAGTAGGCGAAACCGACAAAGACCAGCAGCGTGATGACCTCTTGGATGATCTTCAGTTGGTAGCCGCTGAACTGTCCGTAGCCGATCCGGTTGGCCGGGACTTGAAGACAATACTCGCCCAGAGCGATCAGCCAACTCACTAGAATGGCCGCAACGAGAGGAGCGTTACGGTGCCTGAGGTGACCGTACCAGGCAAACGTCATGAAAATGTTGGAGGCAACGAGCAGCAGGATGGTGCGCATACAGGGGGGCGATTAGACGTATTATCGTCCGATTGCAGGCCCCTGAGCTTCTATTTACCGCCCACGATCTCGCCGTGAGGCTTGCCCTGACTGATTTCTTCGTAGGTGAGCATCACCTGGGTCGGGAACGAATTTCCCACCCAGTTCTGGGCCGCCGCCGACAACTTGATGGAGGTGGCTGTCGGGCGACCGTCCGTCATCGTGACGAAGTCCGCAAGGCTCTGACCGCCGCCGATTGCGTTGCTGACGGATGCGTGAATCTCACGCATGAAGGCTTGCTGTCCTTCCGCAACTTCCCTGCCGCCGAGCGGCCCGTGCCCCGGCAGAACCTTGTCGAAATTCAGGCGCTTAGCCCTTTCGATGACGTTGGGCCAGTTGCCGATATTGCCCTGCCCCATGAAGTTGAACGGGCCATTGGTGATGGCATCGCCCGTGACGAGGATTCCCTCGTTCGGCAAGTAGGCGAAACCGTCTCCGCGGGTGTGGGCCCAACCGAAGAAATGAAACTCGACGCGGCGCGTCGCATCCTCGATCACGTGCGGAATCTGAGTAAAGACCTCCATGGGAGGCTCTGCCGTGTTGAGCCCCAACTCAGCCACGTCCGGGCGGTTCGCCGCCGCCGATTGCCAACCCCGCGGCTCGTAGCGCGCAATCTCCTGCAACACAGTGTGGTAGGCCAGCGTCGTCGCGCCCATCTTCGTCCAGAGCGGATTGCCGTATAGATGGTCGCCGTGGTGATGCGTGTCAAACACGTATCTGACCGGCTTCGTGGACACGCTCTTGATGTCCTCCATCACAAGCTTCGCTCCGCTCGGGAAGTTCGCGTCGATCACGATCAAGTAGTCGGCCATCTCGATGATCGTGTTGTTGCAGTGGCCCCGGTCGCTCTCGCCCAGCCGGAACCAAACCCCCGGAGCAACCTCTTGCATGCGGCTCGCTTGGGCGCTGCTTTCAGGCGTCCAAAAGGCGAGGGAGAGCAGCGCGGCAAAGGCCAGAGCGGCAAAAAGCCGGATGGCAACGGAACGAGTCTTGAGGCTTTGGGGCATTGCGGCAGTATAGCCGACAAGAGCCTTCCGCCGTCCCGCGGGCGGAGCCGGCCGAGCGGGATCGCTAAAGTAAGTAATGTAAGAGCCGGCGCCGACACTGCTAGCATCCCCCCTTCTGCAGGGCCGGGCGAGTGAGACGCTCTAAAGCGGTTCAGCCCACAGAAAGAGTTACGGCAGGAACGGAAACAGACATACAATAGGCGGTTTATGCAGAGAACGATCACACCGGGGCATCGCGCCAGCGGGTCCATCCGGTTGCCTGGCGATAAGTCGATTTCGCACCGTTACGCGATGCTGGCTTCGATCGCCGAAGGTGTGAGCGAAATCTCGAACTACTCGACGGGGGCGGACTGCGCGTCGACCATCGAGTGCATGAAGGAATTAGGCGTTGAGATCGAGCGGGACGGGACGCGGGTAATCGTTCATGGGGTCGGCTTGGATGGGCTCAAGGCGCCGGGCAAGCAACTAGACGCCGGCAATTCCGGTTCGACGATCCGCATGTTATCCGGCATTCTTGCGGGCCAGAACTTCACGTCGTCGATCGGCGGAGACGAGTCGCTGTCTAGGCGGCCGATGAAGCGCATCATGACGCCGCTGGAACAAATGGGCGCGCGGATCACCGCAACCAATGACGAGTTCCCTCCCCTGACCATCCACGGATCGAAATTAAAAGCGATCCACTACGAGCCGCCCATGGCCAGCGCGCAGGTCAAGACCGCCGTCCTGTTCGGCGGCATTTATGCCGACGGCGTCACCTCCGTGCGGGAGAAGGCGCAGACCCGCAACCACACGGAGGTCGCGCTCCAGTCGCTCGGCGCCGGGATCGAATACGGCGGGTCCACAATCCGCCTCAAGGGCCGTCCCAAACTGACGGGACGCCCGCTGACCGTGCCCTCGGACTTATCGTCAGCGGCGTTCTTTATCGCCGTCGCCCTAATGCTGCCCGGCTCGCTGATGCGCATCGACGGCGTCGGGCTCAATCCGACGCCGTCGATGCGCAT
>CAMPKL010000333.1 GCA_946887065.1 uncultured Bryobacterales bacterium | reverse complement strand
GTGGTGGGCGACGATATAGCCCGCCGCATCGAGCGCGACTTCGTTGGCCAGCGAGTCGGCACTCGGCGCTGAGACCCGCACGACGGAGACTTCGGGCGCGGCGCCGCCGGAAAACGCGAAGCGCCATACGCCGAAGCCCACGAACAGCAGAACGCCGGCGATGATCCACCACTTGGCCCAGCCCTTGTTCTCAGGCTCGCGCTGGGAGCGGTCGATCTTGAGGCTCGAGAGTTCGGCTCCGAATTTTGGGGCTTCCGGCATAGCGTCCTACAATCCCCTCAGCGAGTTCAGGATGGTCTTGCCGGCGGCGAGGCGAGCCGGCAAAAGTCCGCCGATCATGCCCATGACGGCGGCGAAAATGAGCCCGGCGACGATGCTCTCGGGAGATATTTGAAACGAGAAGGTCGTTTCGCTGAACGTCAACTGATTGCCAAGCCGGCTCTCGATGCCGTTCAACGGCAGCACCAGCAACACTCCGGCGACTCCGCCCAACAACGACAGCATGAGCGATTCGAAGACAAAACTGGCGATGATGCTCCAACGCGAAAAGCCCAGCAAGCGCAGCGTGCCGACCTCGCGGGCCCGGCGGGCAACGGCGGTATACATGGTGTTCATCGCGGCGAAACAGCTGCCGACGGCCATAATGATCGAGACGAAAATGCCCAGCCCTTGAATCGGCGCTGCGCTGGACATCTGCTGCTCGTAGTACGCGCGTTCCAGACGCCCCTCAAGCAGGAGCCGCTGGTCGTCTTTAATGCGGTTGGCCAACGCCTGCGCCGCCGCCTCATCGGTCGCCCGGATAAGCGCGACGCTGCGCGTGGAGCCCCGGTTGAGGTCCGCGGTGGCAAGGTTGCCGTCCGCCCAGATTTCGCTGTTGTAGGCCGAGCCGCCTGCGTCGAATATGCCGACGACTTCCCACTCGCCGCGGCCGAAGGGAATCTTGTCTCCGATATCCGTGCCGGCACGAATCCCGTGGACGCCCTGGCCGACAACCATTTCGCGCCTGCCGGACTCGAACCAACGGCCTTCCGTCAGGCGAATTCCGTCGCGCATCTGGATACCGATCGGCGACAAACCGCGGACGTTGATATTGCCTTCCTGTCCCTCTTGGTCCTCCGCGCCGCGCAGCTTCAGCGACACGATCGAGACTAGTTCGTATGAAGCCATCGGTTCGCCGTCGAGCCGTTCAATGCCGTCGAGCACGCGAATCGTATTGAACTGCTCTGGGGAGACCACGCTCACGAGTTCCGAGGTGGATCCTTGACGCATGGCCAACACATGCCTTTCGTTGCCCGTAACCGCCAGCGAGGACTGCAGGCCATTGACGAGAGCCAAGATGCCGAGCAGCACGGCAACAGTTAGACCGATGCCGAGCGCGGTCATGATGGTCGTCGTGTACCGCACGCGTAAGTTGCGCAGGTTGTAGCTGAGGGGAATGGCCATTTCTCTATCCGGTGTGCCGCAATGCTTCGGTGATCTTCATCCGCGATGCCGAAGCGGCGGGAATCACCGCGCTCAGCAGTCCGATAGCCAGAGCGGCCCCCAAGCATAGCGGCACGCCCCACAGCGGCAGACCCAGCGCGAGCCCGTAACCGGCCAACATGGACGATGCGCTCTGCGCCGCCAGCCAAGCGCCTCCAACGCCCAACAGGCCGCCTAGGATCGACAGCAGCGCCGCCTCGGAAAGAATGAGCCCCAAGACGGTCCCCGACTGGAATCCGAGCGTTTTCAGTACGCCCGTCTCTCGGATGCGTTCCCGGACCGACATGGCCATCGTATTGGCCGACACCAACATGATCGTGAAAACGATGGCCCCGGCGATGCTCAGCAAGAACAGCTTGATGTTGCCGATTTGATTGATGAACGAAAGTTGAAAGGCGGCTTCGGTCTCGGTCTTCGTCGGCTCAGGCGCGTTGCGGAAATGTTCGTCAATCGCGGCGGCTACCTGCGGAACGACCTCGGGACTAGCAGCGCGAATGCCGAAAAAGCCGACCATGCCGCCCCATTCCGGCGGCAAACTCTCTTCCAGATACTTCTGGTGGAAGAACGATAAGTCATCGTTCGGCCCGTGGAAAATCGCGCGAATCGTAAACTCCAGATCGAAAGGATAAATGTCGCCTTGAATCGTGATGCGCTGTCCGAGCTTCAAACCGACGCGCTCCGCGGTACGTGCGCCGATGGCCATGCCTTGGCGGTCGTTCGCGAACGCCTCGAACTGGTCCTGGGGCACTTCGAACTCGCCGTATAGCTTGAAAATCGAATCCGGCTCGACCGCGAAGCGGGAGAAAAAGTGCTCCGGGCGGGTGTCGATATAAATGCCGCCAAACCAATTCTGCGGCGCGACGACTTCGACGCCGTCAATCGCGGCAATCTGCTCGGTGTAGTACTTGGGCATCGCCTGAGCGAGCGAAACCTTGTGCCGCGTAATTAGCCTCTGCGCCTGGTCTGTTGATGTGGTCGTGAAGTAGAACGACGCATAGACGGCGAAGAGGATACCAAGCAGGAACAGGGAAACGGCAACGCTCAGGATCGTCAGCAGAGTACGCCGCAGGTTGCGTAAAAGATTTTTCGCCACGTAGGGCAACAGCTTAAGCATTCAGTTCCCCTCGCGTAGCCGACAAAGCCATTTTAGCGAAAGCGCTGCCTTTACTTACCGATGCAGAAAGTCGAGAAGATATTGTTGAGAATGTCGTCGACCGTGGTTGCTCCGGTTACGGCATCGATCGGCCGCAGGGCGCTGTAAAGATCGAGCAACAGCATTTCGTGCGGAACTTGGCTGGCGATGGCGTTCTTCGCCTGGTCCAGCGCTTCTAATGATTCCCGCAATAAGCGCTCGTGACGCAGACTGGTGATGAAAGCGCCTTCTTGTTCGCGAGCGGGGGCGGCCTTGTCGCGAATCGCCTGACGTAAGACGTCGATCCCCTCCCCGGTTACCGCGGAGACCAGCGTGTAGCCGCCCGCGTCGCCGGCTTTTTGGGGCAAGTCGCATTTGTTGCCGACGGCGATGCTCTGTCCGCTGGCCTGTGCTTTGTCCAGCAGCTCGCGGTCGGTCTCGTCGAGCTCTTGTGACAAATCAAAGACGGCCAGCACGATATCGGCGTCGGCCAGTGCGGCCCAGCTTCGCTCGACGCCTTCGGCTTCGATCACGTCCGACGTGGCGCGAATGCCTGCCGTGTCGAGCAGCTTGACCGGAATGCCGTCGATCTCAGCGAACTCGCTTACGACGTCGCGCGTGGTGCCGGCGGCGGCGGTCACGATGGAGCGCTTTTGCTGCAACAGCCGGTTGAACAGGCTCGATTTGCCGACGTTGGGCTTGCCCAGGATCGCCAGAGTCAGACCGCCGCGAACGACCTTGCCGTAGCGGAAACTTTCCGCCAGCGCCTCGATCCCTTTGTGGACGGGCGTCAGCCGCCGCAAGAGTTCGGCGTTCGAGGCGACGTCGATGTCGTCTTCCGCAAAGTCGATGCCCGCTTCAAGCAGAGCGATCAAGTCGAGCAGTTGCTTCTTGAGAGGCGTGATGCGCCGCGAAAGCGCGCCGTCTAGCTGCTGCGTGGCGACCCGCGCCTGGTAAACGGTTGTAGCGTCGATCAAGTCGCGAACCGCTTCGGCTTGAGCGAGATCGAGTCGTCCGTTCTTGAAGGCGCGCAGGGTAAATTCGCCCGGTTCGGCCAGACGGGCGCCGTTGGCCATGGCGCGTTCGACAGCAAGCCCCAAGACGGGCGGCGAGCCGTGGCAAGAGATCTCGACGACGTCCTCTGCCGTGTAGCTGTGGGGCTTAGCGAAGAGGGTGGCCAGAGTCTCGTCGACCTTGTGCCCTTGCTCATCGATCAACTCGGCGAGAGAAGCGCGGCGCGGCTTGAGGCCTTCGCCGCCGAGCCGCAGGATCTGATTGGCGATCCGCCGGGCGTCTTTGCCCGAGAGACGGACGACGCCAATACCGCCGCGGCCCGGAGGCGTCGAGACGGCGACGATCGTGTCGTCTTGATGGACGGACTCCGGGATCATGGATTGGGCGGCCTACCAGCCCATTCGCCGGCGCAGCGCGATGATGTGCATAACGTGGTGGCGGCCATGCCAAGCGTAGCCGCCCACGTAGGCCCCGATGGAGATCTCGCCGATTTCCGGGTGGAGCAGGCGGCGGTCGAGGCCCGTCTGGTCCAGACTGCGCAGCATGCGTACCCAGCGATTGTGCAGGGCGTCCAGCAGATTCAGCGAGCTATCGATCGGCGCCGACTTGGCATCCGCTAACTCGGCCCAAAGCGCTTCGTTGTAGGGTTGAGCGACCGTCATGGCGCCCGTTGCGGTTGCGGCATTCTTGAAGCGGGTGTAAGCGTTGATGTGGCTGTCGGGCAAGTGATGGACGACTTGCCGCACCGTCCAGCCGCCTTCGCGGTAAGGAGTGTCGAGTTGCTTCTCGTTTAAGCCTTCGACGGCTTCGCGCAACTCGTCGGGAGCGACGGCAATCTCGTCGATCCAGATGCGCACTCGGTCGTGAGCGACATCGTTTTCGGGCCGCTGCCAGCGCCCGATCGGGTAGCGTAGCGGGTCGGGTTCCATAGCTTCATCATCGCGCTTTTAGACGCCCACGTACTCGCGGTCCAAGATGGCCATGACGAGTACGGATTCATAACTGTCCGGTCCTTTGATGCACTCCCGGAGAGTGCCTTCTTCGACAAAGCCTTCCGAGCGGTAGAGGGCGCGGCCGCGGGCATTGAACTCTTTGACGCTGAGCCATAACCGGTGGGCCTTGAGTTCTTCAAAAGCGTAGCGTTTGAGCAGGCGGATGGCCTGCCGGCCGTAGCCCTGGTCGCGAGGCTCGACGACGATTCGCTGAAACTCGATGCATTGGCTGGCCGAGTGAACGTCGTTCATCAAGATGAAGCCGACCGGCCGGCCGGCGGAGACGGATTCAATGATG
>CAMPKL010000332.1 GCA_946887065.1 uncultured Bryobacterales bacterium | reverse complement strand
GTAGGCAGGCTCGTGACCCGCGTGACTAGCGACGTGGACGCCTTGAACGACCTGTTCACCTCAGGCATCGCCGCCATTGCGGGCGATATTCTCACCCTGGCGTTCATCTTCGCGGCCATGCTCTATCTCAGCGTTAAGCTGACCTTGATTCTGCTGGCCATAGCGCCTGTCATCTTCGTCGTCACCTGGCTCTTCCGCAGCCGTGTGCGCGCCAACCTCCGCAAGGTCCGAGGCGCGGTCGCCAACATCAACGCCTTCTTGCAGGAGCGCCTGTCGGGAATTGCCGTCATCCAGCTTTTCGGCGACGAGCCGCGCAGCCTCGAAGAGTTCGAAGCCATAAAGCAGGACTATCTGAGCGCGGAACTCGGCGCCGCGCGCGCCCACTCATTGTTCTTCCCGGCCGTGGAGTCGGCCGGCGCCGTCGCCGTCGTCTTGCTGTTTGCTGGAGGCGGATGGTTGTCGGACCAGGGCGCGCTTTCGCTCGGAGTATTGGTCGCCTTCATGCAATTCGGCTCCAGGGTTTTTCGTCCTGTCCAAGACCTAAGCGAAAAGTTCAACGTTTTGCAGTCCGCCCTGGCGAGTTCCGAGCGAATCTTCTTCCTGCTCGACGAGCCGGTCGACGAGGCGCCGGCCTCCCTAGCTCCCGCCGAGCCGCTCTCCAACCCCGACATCGAGTTCGACCGCGTCTGGTTCGCCTACCACGACGAAGATTGGGTGCTGCAAGACGTCAGTTTCCGCGTCGAGCCCTACGAGATGATGGCCGTCGTCGGCCACACCGGGGCCGGCAAGACCACGCTCATTAGCCTCTTATTGCGCTTCTACGAGCCTCAACGGGGACGCATCCTCGTCGGCGGCAAAGACATTCGCGAGTGGAGCCGCGAGGCCCTGCGCAAAAGGTTCGGCGTCGTGCTGCAAGACCCGCACCTATTCAGCGGAACCATCGAGCAGAACATCCGCCTGGGCGAAGACGTCACACTCGATCAGGCGCGGCAAGCGGCCGGGCGCGTCCAACTGCTCAAGTTCATCGAATCTCTTCCACACGGCTTCCAGACCATCATCGGCGAGCGCGGAGCCTCCCTGTCCACAGGCCAAAAACAACTGCTCAGCTTCGCCCGCGCACTAGCCCGCAACGCGCCGTTCCTCATCCTCGACGAGGCGACTTCCAGCGTGGATTCATCCACCGAACTGCTCATCCGCAACGCGCTCACCCAACTCGTCGACAAGCACACCTCGATCGTCATCGCGCACCGGCTCTCGACAATCAAGCGCGCCTCACGCATCCTCGTCATGCACAAAGGCAAACTGCGCGAAATCGGCACGCACGCGGAACTGATTTCCCGTAAAGGACTCTACTGGAAGCTCTACCAGCTCCAGTACGAGAGCCAAGAACGCGCCCGCCGGCCGGACTAGCTCCTACTCCATCACCACCAGCAGATCCTTCGCCTCGACCTGCTCGCCCGGCCCGACCAACACCTCCACGACCTTGCCGTCCAACGGCGCGTAGATCGTCGACTGCATCTTCATCGCCTCCAGCGTTAGCAGCTTGTCATTGCGTTTCACCTTCGCGCCCGCTTCGACAAACAAACCTGTCACCAAGCCCGGCGTGGGCGCGCCGACATGGCCCGCCACATTCGCCTGCGCCTTGGGACGCGTCTTCTCTTCGCTCTTCAGCGACTCATCCCTCACGCGCACTTCGCGCGGCTGCCCGTTCAACTCGAAAAAGATCGTCCTCGTTCCATCCGTGTGCGGTTCGCCCACCGTCAAGAACTTCACCACCAGCGTCTTGCCTGCTTCGAGATCGATCGCCCACTCCTCGCCCGTCTTCATGCCATAGAAAAACACCGGCGTCGGCAGCACGCTCACGTCTGAATAAGCCAACCGCTTCGCCGCGTAGTCCTTGAAAACTTGCGGATACAAGACGTAGCTCAACACCTCATCCCAGTCCGGCTCGCGGTGCAGGATCGGCGTCAACTCCGCTTTCAATAATTCGAAGTTCGCCGGCGGCAACTTCGCTCCCGCGCGTCCCTCAATCGGCTTCGCGCCGCGCAGAATGATCTTCTGCACTCGCTCCGGCCAGCCATCCGGCGGAACTCCGAGTGACCCGGCCATCATGTCCGTCACCGAATCCGGAAACGCCACGCTATGGTCTTCCGGCAGAGCCGCCACTTCTTCGCAAGTCATGCCCTTGCTCAGCAAATACAACGCCATGTCGCCGACAACCTTACTCGAAGGCGTAACCTTCACGATGTCCCCGAACAACTGGTTCACGTCCGCGTACATCCGCTCCACTTCCCGCCAGCGGTGACCCAAGCCCATCGCCGCCGCCTGCTGCTGCAAGTTCGTAAACTGCCCGCCGGGAATCTCATGCATGTAGATATCCGCCGAGCCGTGCTTGGGCGCGTTGTCAAACGGCAAATAGTACGTGCGGACCGTCTCCCAATACAGCGAGTGATCGCTCAAGGCCTGCTCGTCCAACCCCGTGTCGCGTTCCGTATTCCTCAACGAGGCCGCCATCGAATTAAGGTTCGGCTGACTCGTCGATCCGCTCATCGAAGCCGCCGCGCCGTCGATGATATCCACGCCCGCTTCCGACGCCTTCAACAGGGTCGCCGCATTGAGCCCGCTCGAATCATGCGTGTGGAAGTGGATCGGCATGCCCACTTCCTGCTTCAACGTCTTCACCAACTCGTACGCCGCGAACGGCCTGCACAGCCCGGCCATATCCTTGATCGCTAAGATGTGCCCGCCCATCGTCTCCAGCCGCTTGGCCAATTTCACGTAGTAGTTCAAGCTGTACTTGGGCCGCTTCGGATCCAGCACGTCGCCCGTATAGCAGATCGACGGCTCGCAAATCCTCCCGCTGTCCAGCGCCGCCTGGATCGCCACTTCCATCTGATCCACATCGTTCAGCGAATCGAAGATACGAAACACGTCGATTCCCTGCTTGGCCGCTTCCAACGTGAACTCGCGCACCACGTTGTCCGGGTAACTCGTGTACCCCACTGCATTCGAAGCCCGCAGCAGCATCTGAAAGCAAATATTCGGAATCTTCTCTCGCAACTCTCTGAGGCGCATCCAAGGGTCCTCGTATAAGAACCGCATAGACGCATCGAACGTCGCGCCGCCCCACATCTCGATGCTGAACAGGTCCGGCAACCGTTGCGCCACCGGCTCGGCAGCCATCAGCAAATCGTGCGTCCTCACCCTGGTCGCCATCAAGGACTGGTGCGCATCGCGGAACGTCGTATCCGTTATCAGTTGCTTCTTCTGCGCGCTCACCCACTCGGCCAGCTTCTTCGGCCCAAGTTCGTCGAGCATTTGCTTCGTGCCGGCGGCCGGAGTTCCCCCAACTTCGAACGGAATCGCCGCCGGCTCCTCCAGTAACTCCGGTTGTGGACGCCCCTTCACCGTCTCATTGCCGTTGACGATCACGTGCCCCACGTAGCTCAGCAGCCGCGTCGCGCGATCCCTGCGCTTCCTGAACCGGAACAGCGCCGGATACTGCTCTAGAAAGCCCGTCGTGGTCTCGCCTGCCCGGAAAACTTCGTGATTCACCACGTTTTCCAGGAACGGAATGTTCGTTTTCACGCCGCGAATGCGAAACTCACGCAACGCCCTATCAGCGCGCCTGCAAGCGTTCTCCAGCGTCGTGTCCCAGGTGGTCATCTTGACCAGCAGAGAATCGTAATAGGGCTGCAGTTGCGCCCCAGAGTATGCCGTCGCGCCATCCAACCGAATGCCCAATCCCGCCGGCGACCGGTACGTCGTTATGCGTCCATAGTCCGGCGCGAAATTGTCTTCGGGATCTTCCGTCGTGATCCGGCACTGGATCGCGAATCCGTTCGTCTTCACCTCGTCCTGCTCCGGCAACGACAACGGCGCCTCGTGCAGCTTCACGCCCTGCGCCACCAGAATCTGCGCGCGCACAATGTCGATGCCCGTGACCATCTCGGTCACCGTATGCTCCACCTGCACGCGCGGATTGACCTCGATGAAGAACCACTCCTCGCTATCGGCGTCCACCAGGAACTCCACCGTCCCCGCGTTCACATAGCCCGCCGTCGTGGCGATCCGCACCGCCGCATCGCATAACTCGCTCCGTGTCTTGGCCGATAAGTTCGGCGCGGGCGCGATCTCCACCACCTTCTGATGCCGCCGCTGCACCGAGCAGTCGCGCTCGAACAGGTGCATCACTTCGCCATGCGCATCCGCCAAAATCTGCACTTCGATGTGCCGCGCCCGCTTTACGAAGCGCTCCACAAATACCGCGCCGTTGCCGAACGCCAATGCCGCTTCCTGCCTCGCCTCGGCAATCTTATCCTTCAGCTCGCGCTCGGACTCCGCCACGCGCATGCCGCGGCCGCCGCCTCCGAACGCCGCCTTGACAATCACCGGGAAGCCGATCTCTTTCGCGACTTTCACCGCTTCATCGACATCGTCGATCGGATCGTCCGTGCCCGGCACGACGCGCACATTAGCCTTCGTCGCCAGCTTCTTGGCTTCCAGCTTGTCGCCCAGCGAATCCAACAACTCCGGCGTCGGCCCAACGAACTTAATTCCCGCCTTCGCGCAGGCTCGCGCCAACGCCGGGTTCTCCGACAAGAATCCATATCCGGGGTGAATCGCGTCGATGTGATGCTCTTTGGCCAGCCCGACGATCCCGTCGATGTCCAGGTAAGCCGCCACCGGTCCCTTGCCCTTGCCCACCAAGTACGCTTCGTCCGCCTTAAACCGATGCAGACTCAGCCGGTCTTCTTGCGAATAAATCGTCGCCGTACGGAGTCCTAATTCCGTCGCGGCACGCAAGATTCGAATGGCGATCTCGCCCCGGTTAGCAGCCAATAGTTTCTTCATGCGGGTGCTTCTAGATTAACGTGCGGGACCCGTCTCAACCCCCGCCCGATGCGCCCGCTATCCTGGAACCTTCGCTCGTGCCCCCAG
>CAMPKL010000331.1 GCA_946887065.1 uncultured Bryobacterales bacterium | reverse complement strand
CGGCGCCATCCACGGTGCAGGCAGCTATTACAATCCACCTAGTTTGACGCTCGACAACGAGCCGATCGAACCGGACGGAGATGATTTCTACTACACGACGGAGATCGGCAAGCACGCGGAGCAGTTTATTGAAGAAGCCCCGCTTGATAAGCCCTTCTTTCTCTACATGCCGTTCACTTCGCCGCACTGGCCTTTGCACGCCCTAGACGAAGATGTCGCCAAGTATTCAGGACGCTACGACGCAGGCTGGGACGAGTTGCGGAGAGAGCGGCGCGCACGCATGACCGAAATGGGCGTGATTCGCGAAGACTGGGAGATCACCGATCGCGATCCGAGCGTGCCGGCCTGGGAAGAGGCTCCCAACAAAGAATGGGAGTCGCGACGGATGGAAGTCTACGCGGCGCAGATCTCGGCGATGGACCGAGCGATTGGAGGCGTTCTAGATAAGCTCAAGCAGATCGGCGCGTTCGACAATACGTTGATCTTGTTCTTAGCTGATAACGGCGGCTGTGCGGAGATACTCGGTCCGCGGGCGGGAGGCTTGCATGTACCGAGTGTTGCGCGGGACGGCACGGCTGTGAAAGTCGGCAATGATCCGGCAGAGATGCCTGGGCAAGCAGGCGACTACCAGTCCTACGGGCCGCCGTGGGCGAATGCTTCGAATACGCCGTTCCGGCTCTACAAGCATTGGGTGCATGAAGGAGGAATCTCATCGCCACTGATTGCGCACTGGCCCAAAGGCGTGGAGACTTCCGGCGAGTGGACGGATGAGCCCTCGCACTTAATCGACATCATGGCGACTTGCGTCGATGTTGCGGGAGCGAGCTACCCGACCGAGCGGCAGGGCAAGGCGGTGACGCCCGCGGAAGGCCGGTCACTCAAAGCGCACTTTCATGCAGAGAAGCCTGTACCTGAGCGGACGATTTATTGGGAGCACGAAGGCAACCGCGCGGTGCGGCGGGGCAAGTGGAAAATCGTTTCGAAATGGAGCGAGCCGGAGTCGGGCCGCTGGGAGCTTTACGACATGGAGGCCGATCGCACGGAGATGCACGATCTTGCAGGCGAGCAAGAGGTAAGAGTCAGCGAGATGGCTGCAGCTTGGCGGGAATGGGCGGATCGGGTTGGGGTGATGGAGTGGCGGAGTTGGGACATGGCGTGAGGCTCCGCGAACGCCTGCGCGGGGGATCAACGGTAGAAAGAGCGAGGACCCGGCGTCGCGCGCGCCGAGTCTCACCCCATGATCTTACTGGCTGCCGAGGCCCCTGCTAAAGGTGGTCGCGCGATGTGCCTGCTAGACGGAGGTTTGAGTCGGGGCCGCTGGGTCTTCTGGCGGCGGGGTCTCGTTGAGAATCGCGATTTCCTCGTCGGGCAAGGCGATGGCGCTGACGAATTCGCCGATGCGCTGCGCCTCGGACTTGCGCAGGTCCTTGGGAAGCATCAGGGTGACGCTGAGGTCGTTCCGGAGCGGAAAAGGGTACGCCACGAACTCGTGCGCGGGCGAGCTCTCGTTCACCGTCAAGATTGCGGGTGAGGTCGGGTCGATTTCCGGAGGGTGCTCGCGGCCCGCGGCGATCTTGCCGACGCGGATTTGGTCTTCGAGCCAGCGCAGGCGGGTTTTTCGGCCCTTCCGGCCAACGGTGAACTCTGCGCAGCCGCACTCGCTGAGCTGTTTAAAGAGGTCGATGATGGAACGGCGGTCGACGGTTCGACCGGTGGATTCGAGACGCTTCTGGAGCGTATCGACGGTGGTTTCGCGGAGGCTGTGTTCTCTGCGGGCAAAGTCCTCGAGCACCCAACGCGCGACCGCGGAGGAGCGGTAGATCAACCGCAGCCGTGGCGCGTCGACGCGAGGCGGAGAAATGTTCGGAATATCACCTGTGTAGGTCCCCATGGCGCAGAGTTTACAATTCCGCGCGCCAGATGGCAACGGTTATAAATGATTTGTTTGGTTTTTATTTGGTTCGCTGGCAGATCGGGGATTGGCGGTAAACCCCGGAGGCGGGCCGGAACAGCCGATTTTTTATTCGCTTTGGAATGAATGACTTGAGTGAGTTAGAGGGTTAAAAGGCTTGGAGGCGGGTGTTAGGTTGGAATCAAGAGGGGCCGGGGCGCAACAAAAAGCGCTACCGGCCCTTTCGTTTTGGCGGGGGAGATGGGCAGAACGAATGACAAGATTTCGCTGCAAAGATTGCTGGAGGCGACGTTGAAGAAGGCGATGTCCGAGGCCGAAAGCGAGCAGGGGCTGTCGAAGCCGACGCTGGACGGCATTGTGCAATTGCTCAAGCTCTACAAGGAGTACGGCGGAAATGAAGAAGGAGCTCCGAAGAAGCTTCGGGTGATATGGCTGGACGAGATGAAAGCCAACGACCCAGGAGAATAGTCGATTACCATCCCCTGCCGTCGCAGAGACGTTTTCATGATTTAGAGACGCGCTTCAAGGGTTACTCGGGCCCAGTGGGCTCGGGTAAGAGCGCGGCGCTTTGTCACGAAGCGATTGACCTTGCGTTCAAGAACGACGGACGGACGGGCCTGATCGGCGCGCCGACTTACAACATGTTGCGGGACGCGACGCTGGATGCGTTCCAGGAGATTCTGAGGGAGAGCGAAATTGAGTATGAGCTGAATCGGTCGAGCTTTACGCTGACGATTCTGGAGTGCGGCTCAAGGATTCTGTTTCGCTCGCTGGACGATGCGGAAAGGTTGAGAGGTTCGAACCTGGCGTGGTTCGGCGTGGACGAGTTGACGTACTGCTCGGAGGACGCCTGGACGCGTCTTGAGGCGAGATTGAGAGACCCCCAAGCGAATGAGCTTGGGGGTTTCGGCGTTTGGACTCCGAAAGGATTTGATTGGGTTTACCGGCGATTCGTCGGGGAACCAATTGAAGGATACGGGCTAGTGCAGGCGGACGCGTTTGAGAATACGCATCTGCTGGAGACGACGCCGGACTACTACGACCGGCTCAAGGCAAGTTATGACGAAGCTTTCTATCGGCAAGAGGTACTCGGCAGCTATCTCAATCTTCAGGCTGGTCAAGTCTACTACGCGTTTCATCGTGAGGAGAACGTTGGGGAATGGGAAAGAGACCCAAGGGAACCGCTGATTTGGTCGTGGGACTTCAACGTGAACCCGATGGCGTCGGTGATTGCGCAGAGGCGCGGCGACGCGATTTACGTGTTGGATGAGATTTACCTGACGACGTCGTCGACGCCGGAGGTATGCGAGGAATTCGAGAGGCGGTACGGCGCGCATCGTGGCGGCTTGGTTGTGTATGGGGATGCGAGCGGGGAGCAGAGGCATTCGGTGAGCCGGTTTTCGGACTTTGAGCTGATTCGGCAATTCCTAAGCGGCAACAAGGATCTGAAAGGCAAGGTAAGGACCATGCGTTCGAATCCGCCGGTGAGGGATCGGATCAATTTGATGAACGCATCGTTGCGGAGCGCGGACGGCGAGACGCGGTTGTTTGTAGACCGCAAATGCCGGCGCGTGATACGCGACTTGGAGCAAGTGTCGTACAAGCCGGACAGCGGCGTGGTGGACAAGGACAGCGAGCCGGACCTGACGCACTTGTCGGATGCGTTGGGTTACTTGCTGTGGCAAGAGATGCGGACGAGTCAGAGGGTCGGCGAGAGGGGGCAGCGGCTGCTATAGCGAGTCGGTGGAGGAACCGTGATTGAAGCGTTAAATACAGAGCACAGCCGCTATCGCGACCGCAAAGACATGTGGCGCCGGTATTGGGACTTCTATGTCGGCGGCGAACAGATGCGCAGGAACGCGGGACAGTACCTGACACGGCGTCAAAAAGAACCGAATGACGTCTACGCCGAGAGGTTGGGGCGAGTTTTCTACGAAAACTACCTGGGCTCTTGCGTGGACTGGTACGCGGCGGCGCTGTTCCGGGCGGAGCCGCGAATTGCGGTGGAAACGTCGGACTCGAAGACGCGCCGGTTCTACGCAGAGTTCATCGAGGACTGCGATTGCCGGGGGACGACGTTGATGTCGACGGCGCGCAAGGCTTTCGTTGAGTCGATGGTGTACGGCGAGAGCCAGTTGCTGATTGACTTCCCGCGGGTCGAAGGAGAGGCGCAGACGCGGGCGGAAGAGGATGCGTTGGGCAAGTCGCGGGCTTACTTGGCGCCGTTCTCTCCGCTGGACTTGATCAATTGGAAATCGGACGCTTACGGCGCAATTGAATGGGCAGTCATCAAAACGGAAGAGACGTATCAGGCCGCATTCGATCAGCCGGCGATGATCACCGAAGACCGGTGGTTGTACTACGACAGGGAAGTTTATCGGAGTTACAGGCGGCGGCGCGGCGGAGCGCCGGCAGGAATGGCGGTAGGCGGCGGTGTCGAGCTGGTGAGCGAGGGGCGGCATGCGTTGGCGGGAGTCGGGCGGGCGCCGATCGTCAAGATGAGTCTTTCGGACGGCCTGTGGCTGGTGAACAAGGCGGCGCTGTTGGCGGAGGAGCACTTCAACAAATCCAACGCGTTGGGCTGGGCCCTGCACATGGGATTGTTTGCGATGCCTGTGATCTACTCGGAGCGTGAATGGCAACAGGTAGTGGGTGAGGCCTACTACCTACAGCTGGGGCCGGACGACAAGTTCGGTTGGACCGAGCCGGAGGGGCACGTCTTTGAAATCGCCGCGGACAACCTGGATCGGCTGAAGGACGAGATTTACCGAGTCTGCTACTTGATGAACCAAGCGGCTGGGAGGGAGGCGAAGAATCTCGGCCAGTCGGGATTGAGCAAGGAACGCGACTTTGCGGTGACCCAGGAAGTGTTGCGGAGCTACGGCTCGACGGTGAAGAGGTTCTTGCGGCAGACGTTGGAACTGGTGGCGAAGGCGCGGCAGGACGACGTGAAGTTTGAGATCACCGGGATGGATCAGTTCGATGCGACGGACTTCAGCGACGAGTTGACGGCTGCGATCGGTTTGCGAG
>CAMPKL010000330.1 GCA_946887065.1 uncultured Bryobacterales bacterium | reverse complement strand
TCTCCCGCCAAAATAAGGACGCATCGCCAGCGTTCTCACCACCGGCAGCCAGGCGTTCTGCGCCAAGACCGTACCAAAGCCTCCCGGCGAAGCGCCAATGATCGCCACCGGACGATTCTTGAAAACCTTCGCCGTATCCGCCGGCGGCCGCGACAACCAGTCGATCGCATTCTTGAACACGCCCGGAATCCCGTTGTTGTACTCCGGCGTGACCAGCAACAAGCCATCGCAGGCCATCACCCGTGCCTTCAGATCTTCGACAACCTGCGGGACGCCCTCGGCATCCTCCACATCGGCGTCGTAGAGCGGAATGCCGCGAATTGAACCAATCTCCAACTCCGCGCCTTCCTCCAGCGTCTGGCCCGCCGTGCGCAGCAGCATCGCATTAAAAGACTTCACCCGCAGGCTGCCCGAGATCCCTAAAATTTTCGTCATTCCCTGTGCCTTACAGATTTCCCATCCGCCCGCTTTGGTAATCAATCATCGCCTGCCGGATTTCCTCTTGCGTGTTCATCACGAAGGGTCCGCGTCCCACAATCGGTTCATGGATCGGTTCGCCGGAGAGCAACAGCGCCTTCGCGTCGCCCACGCTCTCCATCGCAATACCATCTCCCGCACGCTCGAATAGGGCCAACTGGCCGGCGCCCGCCTTCTCTGACCCGTTCAGCAGAACCTCGCCGCTCAACACGACAAGGGCCGTCGTATGCCCATCCGGAATCGCTAACTCAGTCGAGCGTCCGTCGTGCAGCCGCACGTCCCAAACGTTCAACGGCGTCACGGTCTTCGCCGGACCCTTCTTCCCCTGGAACTCGCCCGCGATCACGCGCACCATTCCGGCATCGTTGGCCAGCGTGGCGGAAGGAATCTGCTGCTTCAGCAACTCCTGATAGCGCGGCGCCGACATCTTCTGCTCGGCCGGTAGGTTCACCCACAACTGCACCATCTCCAGCACGCCGCCTAGGCGCGCAAACTCTTCGGAGTGGAACTCTTCATGCACCACGCCCGATGCAGCCGTCATCCACTGCACGTCGCCCGGCCCGATCTTGCCGTGATTGCCGCCCGAGTCCCTGTGTTCCAGCGAGCCCTGGTAAACAATCGTCACCGTCTCAAACCCGCGATGCGGATGCTCGCCAACGCCGGGCCGCTTGCCTTGCGACGGCGGAAACTGCGTCGGCCCCGCATAGTCCAGCAGCAGGAACGGGCTCATCTGCTCGCCCATGCTGTCGGAAGAAAACAGCGAGCGCACCGGAAATCCATCGCCGACCCAATGCTTCCCTGGATCGCTCTTCACCGCAACAAGTCGCTTCATCGCGTCTGCCCTGCGCTCACAATGTTGGCGAAGATGCGATACGCCCCGGGCACGCCGTTCGGCAATTGACGGAACCACGAGTAAGCCGTGAATACATAAGTCCCCTCGCCGTATTTTGCGTACAGCGTTCCGCCGGGGATCGACGGCTGGCCTTCGTCATGGCTCGTCCACGGCGCCTCGTAGCGCGGGTCCCACTCCTGCATGAAGTACAGGCCGCGCTCCTGTACCCATCCCTCAAAATCCTTCGGCCGAATCTGATTCGGCGTCTGCAACAGCGGATGATCCGGCAGCAAAATCTCTACCGGCGAGTTCTCGTCGACGATGCGATCCGGCCGATCGCCCTCGCCGGTGAACGGCTCCAGCGGATACGGCGCCAGCATGCGATCCTCCGAATTGCCGCGGCCCCGCCGCAGCATCACGTTATACTGCACCACCAACGTGCCGCCCTTGGCGACGTAGTCGAGCAGCCGCTCGCGGGCCGCCGTCACGTCCGGCCGCGTCTCCAAGGCGCGAACTCCCAAAACGATCGAGTCATACACGGACAGATCGCCAGTGGCCAACTCCGTCTCGCCCAATAGCTTCACCGTGGCGCCCAACTGTTCCAGCGCCTCGGGAATCTCATCCCCCGCGCCCATCACATAGCCGATGTTCTTGGACAGCAGCACCACATCCGTCCGTTCCACGCGCATCTCCGCTCGCGGGAAGACGACCTGAATCGGAATGTGGCTGTACTCAATCACCTTCATGCCCGTCGATACCGACTTGCCGTCCAACTCCAGCCGCGCCGCCAGCCTGCCGCCGGACTCTTGCTGCGGAGGCGTCACGTCAAAGTCGAACACCGACTCTTGACCGAGCCGCTCCAAGCCCACGTCATACGATCGAGGAGAGGCCTTCCAACCCTCGGGCAAATCGAGAACGAGGCGGCCCTGCTTGCCTGCCTGATTGCTCTGCACGCGCACACTGACTCGCCGCGATGATGCATCCGGAAAGATCATATTGTTCTTCGTGAAGCTGACCGCCGCCTCGGGGACCGCCAGCACGTCGCGTTCGCGCTCGCCGCGCGCATCATCGACCCAGCGATAAACCACCGGCTTCACGAATTCCAACTCAGCCCCGCCCACTCTCACTCGAAAAACGACCTCCGCCAGCGGCGGTCCTTCCGGCAGGCCGATGAGCGTCGGGTCGTCAAGTTGATACGCCGTCGTCGCCGGATGCACCAACCAAGGAGGCTGAGAGGGCTTTAGATCGTGCGGCGCCGCAGCCTCAATTGCATGAGTATCGGGGCGATTGAAAGCCAGCTCCCGCGAGCCCGCGTCATAACCCGCTTCCGTAAATCCGCGCAGCTCCGCGCCCAGCCACTGCACTTGCGCCGACGATCGATTCAAAGCGGTCAACTCTATCTGGACCGCGCTGCCCGACGCCACGTCCCAGCGTTCCGCTGTGGCGTCCAAATACAAGCCCGCGGCCAGTTCGATCGCGTGCAGCAGCTCGGGCTTTTTCCGCGCCGGCCAATCGCCGTCTAGCTTCTCCAACTCGTGATACGCATCGAGCAACTGCGGCAAGATCGCTTCTGGATGCGTCGGCTCATAGCGGCCCAACGCCTGCGCCAATAAATCGCCCACACGCTCGCCGCCCTCGACCCGTCCCCAAGAGGTGTCGATATCCGCGAACAGATCGCCGGTCACCCGCTCGCCCGCTATGAAGTCAAAGCTCGCGGACGCCTCGCCCTTCGGCTGCCCAGCGCCCATGCCCTGACTCGCGTGCATGCTGCGGCTCTCGCCGGCGATCTCGCGATACGACTTTCCGAGTACCGGGTTGTAACCGCCGATCTCCAGCGTCAACCGATCATCAGCCCGCTCCGGCGGCGCCGGCGTGCCGCGAAATGAAAACACGTTGTAGTAGTAGCGCTTCGCCTGCCACGGCTCCAGCCCCTCGGCGATCTGTTCAGGAAACCGCGTTGGATCGGCAGCCGCTTCCATCGCGGCCACCCCCGTATAGCCGACCGCCGTATGTTGGCCGTGTCCGCCGCTGCCGGGCGGGGGCGGGAAGCGCGCAAGTATCACGTCCGGCCGGAAGCGCCGGATCGCCCGCACCATATCGCCCAGCAGAATGTCGCGGCCCCACTGCTCCAACGCTTCTTCCGGCGTCTTCGAATAGCCGAAGTCGATCGCACGCGTAAAAAATTGGCGCCCGTTGTCGATGCGCCGCGCCGCAAGCAACTCCTGTGTGCGGATCAGTCCCATCAACTCGCCCTGCTCGGAGCCGATCAAGTTCTGACCGCCCTCGCCGCGCGTCGCCGAAGTGTAGGCGGTTTCCAAATGACGACCGCGCGCGAAGTAGGCGATCACCGCCGTATTTTCGTCGTCCGGATGCGCGGCGAACATCATCACCGAACCCAGCACGTTGAGCTTTTCCAGCGTTTGCTGCAACTCGGCCGTTCCGCTCATCGGCGTCGGCGGCGTAGCCGCCGGCGAAGCTGTAAGCCCGATGACCAGAAGAAAGAGCAGGGACCGAAAGCGCGTCATAAAGCAATTTGAGTGTATCCGATCACCCCGCCCGTTCATCATCTCCATATGGAAGTAGAGAATCTAACGGAAATCAAGACCGCACACCCCACGCGGCGCATTCACCCGTTGATCGCCCAACGTTGGAGCCCGTACGGCTTTTCCAGCAAGCCAGTACCGGCCCAAGACCTTGCCGCACTGTTCGAAGCGGCTAGTTGGGCCGCCTCGTCCTTTAATGAACAACCTTGGCGCTACTTCGTCGCCGCCGGGGCGGACGATCCCCAAGGCTTTGCCAAACTGCTGAGCCTGCTTACTCCGGCAAATCAGAACTGGGCCAAGCATGCGCCCGTGCTGGCGATTTCAGTCGGCAAGAAAACCTTTAGCCACAACGGCAACCCAAATCGAGTTGCAATACACGACGTTGGAGCAGCCTCGGCGACGTTGACTTTCGAAGCGACGGCGCGCGGTCTCGTCGTCCATCAGATGGCCGGCGTCGACGTAACCGGCGCGCGAGAGGCCCTGGGCATACCCGAGGACTTCGACGTCGTCGCCGCGATCGCCATCGGCTACCTCGCCGATCCCGACGACGTCGAAGAATCGCTGCGTCAACGCGACGCCAAACCCCGCACCCGCAAGCCGCTCAATGAGTTCGTGTTCACCACTGAGTGGGAGCGCCCAGCCCAGCTTTAGGCCTCCGGTCGCTATGCGATCATAGTTTTCGATGGCGAAAGGCAGCCAATTGCCGCTGTTGCTAGGCACTGTCATCCTTGCTGCGTTCGGATACTTAGCGTTCTCCAACCGAGTCGGGCTCCCGCCGTCGGCGCAGCTATTCGCAGCAGAACCTGCCTCCGGCTACGTCGACCCCGCGACTTGTGCCGGCTGCCACGTCGAAATCGCAGCTAGCTACGCCCAAACAGGCATGGCTCGCGCCTTCAGCGCCGCCACTCCCGAGGCAATGACGCACCTTGGCTCTGCTACGGCTTTCAAGCACGATAGGACGGGCCGCAGCTACCAGATCATCCAACGCGACGGCGCCTACTACATGCAGCGCCATGAGACCGATGCCGACGGCTCGCCCACGAACGTCTTCGAAAAGCGCATTGACTACGTGATGGGTTCCGGCAACCACGCCCGCACTTAC
>CAMPKL010000329.1 GCA_946887065.1 uncultured Bryobacterales bacterium | reverse complement strand
GGCGTAGACTATGTAGGCGTGCAGATCACCCTCGGGTGCGATCGAGCGCTCCACGGAGACGATTTCAAGATTGAGCCCGCTGCGCTGACGGATAAGTTCCTGCAAGCGGGTATTCCGCTCGTCGTCGGTGACGGCGTTGACTGTGGACGGATCGACCCAAAACACCAGCGTTCCGCGGGCGTCGCCGACTTCTTGGACCTGCCGCACGACCGGCGGACGCGGTTGATCTCCGAAGAACTCGCGCGGCGTCAAGAAGATGAAGGCCAGAATCGCGGCGACGATTAGGTCGTACTGTACCGAGCCTCGTGGGAAGCTCCAGAATACGCTGCGCCAGAGCAGTCCTGGTTTGTCTTCAGCCATCGTCGTGATTCTACCGCACAAGGGCGCGTAACGCCTTGACTCTACGGCACGTATCGTAGAATAGAGGTTTAGGCTCTGGGTCCAGAGCCATTTTCGTCATGTTCCGAAGACTGCGCCAACTTTTCCGGCTATCCGCATATACGCAGCTGATGCCTGCCTTGGAGAGTGCCGATGACCCGTTAATCGGCGGCCAAGCGGTGCTCGAAGGCGTCATGATGCGGGCGCCGCACAGCTATTGCATCGCGGTGCGCAAGCCGGACGGCGAAATTGTGACTGAAGAAGGCGAAGCCGTGAGGCTTTCCGAGAAGAACAAGATTTGGGGCTTCCCGGTCATTCGCGGCGTGGCGACGCTTTGGCAGTCGATGAGCCTAGGCATGAAGGCGCTGAACTTCTCGGCGCAGTTCGCCGTGGACGAAGAGGAAGGCGAGTGCAAGGGCGGGAGCGAGAAGGGCAAATCGAAGGAACTGCCCAAGTGGATGATGGCCGTCAACCTCCTGATTTCGTTCGGGTTCATGATCTTCCTGTACAAATTCTTGCCGCTGACGGCGACGAAGTTGATCCAGGGGCAGGTGCCGCAGTTGGACAACCAGATCGGCTTCAGCGCTGTCGAAGGTCTGATCCGGCTTTCGATCTTCTTGTCGTTCATGTTCGCTCTCTCGCTGATGAAGGATATTCGGCGGGTTTTTGAGTATCACGGGGCCGAACACAAGGTCGTTTTCAACTACGAGTCGGGGAAACCGGTGAACACGGAGAACGCGCAGAGCTTCGTCACGTTCCATCCGCGTTGCGGCACGAGTTTTCTGATGGTGGTCATGATCGTGTCGGTCATCGTTTACGCTTTTGTGCCGGTGCAGGGATTCTGGCCGATGCTGGCGTCGCGCATTATCTTGCTGCCGTTGATCGCCGGGCTGAGCTACGAAGTCATTCGCTTCGCGGCGCAGCACCAGCAGAGCTTGATGCGACTGTTCGTCGCGCCCGGAATGTGGCTTCAGCGCATCACGACAAAACCGCCGGACGATACGCAGATTGAGATTTCCATCCGCGCTCTGACAGGGGCGATGGAGTTGGAGAAAGAGAAGGGCGGAGAGTTGGTCGTCGCGTAAGGACGCCAGAGGTTTTCCCATGGATTGGGCTAACAGGCTCGAAGAAACCGAGCGGCGCTACAACAGGCTTTCGGAGGAGATGGCTGATCCGGCCGCGATGAAGGATCAGTCCGCCTACCAGAAGGCTGCCAAGGCTGCGTCGGACATCTCCGAGGTGGTCAACAAGTATCGGGCTTGGAAAGAGGCCATGCAGTCTCTAGAAGAAGCGACCGAGCTGCTGCAGTCCGGCGATCCGGAGATGGTCGAACTAGCCCGAGAGGAAGCCGACAGTCAGCGCACGCGGACAACCGATCTCGAAGAAGAACTACGCGTTCTGCTATTGCCGAAGGACCCCAATGACGACAAGGGCGTCGTGTTGGAAGTTCGCGCGGGCACGGGGGGTTCCGAGGCCACGCTGTTTGCCGCGGAGATTTTCCGCATGTATACGCGCTATGCCGAGGTCAATCGCTGGAAAGTGGAAGTCCTCTCAAGCAGCGAATCGGAAGTGGGCGGTTTCAAGGAAGTCATCGCCTTGATCACAGGCGACCGGGTTTACTCGCGCATGAAGTTCGAGTCGGGCGTGCACCGTGTGCAGCGCGTGCCGCAGACCGAGACGCAGGGCCGCGTGCATACCTCGGCCGTGACCGTCGCGGTGCTGCCGCAGGCGGAAGAAGTCGATGTGGAAGTCGATCCCACGGAGATTCGCGTCGACACGTTCTGCTCGTCGGGCCCGGGCGGCCAGTCGGTGAATACCACCTATTCGGCGATTCGCATCACGCATTTGCCGACAGGCCTGGTTGTGAGCTGCCAGGACGAAAAATCGCAGATCAAGAATCGCAAGAAAGCGATGTTGGTGTTGCGTTCTCGGCTGCTGGAGATGGAGCAGTCGAAACAGCACGAGGCCGAGGCCGACGCGCGCCGCTCGATGGTCGGCACGGGCGACCGCAGCGAGAAGATTCGTACCTACAACTTCCCGCAACAACGCGTGACCGATCACCGCATCGGTCTCACCTTGCACCAACTGGACCTGGTGATGGAAGGCCGCATCGATCCGCTGATCGACGCACTTGTCGCGCATAACCAATCCGAGTTGCTCAAGGGCGAGCCGGTCGCCGGTTAGATGACCGTGCCGGTCGAACCTCAGACGGCAACAGTTGAGGCGCAGCTTGAGCAAGCTCGCCGCCAGTTGGCCGCCGCTGCCGTTGAGGAGCCGGGTCGAACCGCTGAGAGCTTGTTGAGATTCGTGATCGGCTGTGAGCGCAGCCATCTGTTTGCACACCCCGAGCGCGAGTTGACGCCGCAGGAAACGGAGCAATTCCAGCGGCTGATCCTGCGCCGGACCGACGGCGAGCCGACGCAGTACATTTTGGGCGTTCGCGAGTTTTTCGGCAGAGATTTCGAGGTCAGTCCGGCAGTGCTCATCCCGAGGCCGGAGACGGAGTTGCTGATTGAGGCCGTATTGGAGAAGGCCTCTTCTGCGGCCCGCGTCCTGGACGTGGGGACGGGTTCGGGCTGCATTGCCGTAACGTTGGCATGCGAGCGGCCTTCGTTCGATATCTGCTCGGTGGATATTAGCGAGCCGGCGTTGATCGTTGCTAAGAAGAACGCGCAACGGCTGGGGGCGCGAGTCGAGTTCCGGCACGGCGACCTGATGGAGCCTTTTGAAGGAGAGTTGTTTGACGTTGTGGTCAGCAATCCGCCGTATGTGGCTGAACGCGATCGACCTACGTTGAGCCGCGAGGTGCGTCGCGAACCGGAGACGGCGTTGTTCGCGGGCGTGGACGGGCTGGAAGTTTACCGCCGTCTGATTCCTGCCGCAATGGGAGCGCTGCGCCCAGGCGGACTACTCGCGATGGAACTCGGCTACGACAGTCTGCCCGGCGTGCTGGCTCTTTTGGAAGGGTGGGATGATGTAGAAACGCGGTCCGACTTGGCGGGCGTCATGCGTATCGCCTTAGCGCGCCGTCCCGGATTAGCGTAACGATAAAGCAACACGGAGAAACCGCTTGGACAAGCTCGGAAAGAAGCACGGCCTGCCGCTGGTATACCGCATCGTCGCCAGAAACCTGCGGCACCGCCGCGCACGGACCATATTGACGGCACTGGCGATCAGCGTCGGCGTCACGTTGTTGTTAACGATCGTCGGACTCGCTGACGGCATGATGGGCGACCAGCAGAACCGGGCTCGCGGCGCTGGCGCGGACATCATGATTTTGCCGGCCGGTTCGAACGTCATCGGATTTTCGAATGCACCGATGAGCGATAAGCTCGTCGCGTTCGCCGCCGCACAACCGCACGTGAAGATTGCGACGGGCGTCGTCATGCAATCGATCGGGGCGATCCATCGCATCACCGGCATCGACTACGAAACCTTCGACCGGATGGCCAACTTCGTGTTTGTCGAGGGAGGTCCTTTCCAGGGGCCGGACGACATTGTCGTCGACGAATTTTACGCGCGGCAGAATGATCTTGGTGTCGGCGACTCGGTGGAAATTCTGGACAAGGAGTGGCGCGTTGCGGGCATCGTTGAGCCGGGCAAGATGGCCCGCGTCATTCTGCCCATCGATGTCGTGCAGGAGCTGACCGGCACGATGGGCAAGATCTCGATGATTTACGTTCAGTTGGATGATCCGGCCCTCACATACCAGGTCATCGAAGACCTCAAGACTGCCGGACTATCTCCGGACAACTATCAAATGTATTCGGTGGAGGAATTCGCATCGCAGTTCACGCCTTCAGCGGTACCGGAATTTCAAGTGTTCATCAGCATCATCATTGGACTGTCGATTGCATTCGGCTTCCTCGTCGTATTCTTGACGATGCACACGGCGGTGTTGGAACGAACTCGCGAGATTGGCATCTTGAAGTCGCTGGGCGCGACGCAGGCTTATATCCTAGGCATCCTCGTTCGAGAGGCGTTGGCGTTGGGGCTGCTTGGCTCCATGGTCGGCATCCTTCTGAGCTTTGTGACGCGCTGGGTGATCGACACGCTGATTCCGGCGACGATGCAGGCGTCGATCGTCCCCGGCTGGTGGCCGCGGGCGATCGCCATTACCCTGATAGGCGCATTGTTGGGCGCGCTCTACCCGGCAATCAAGGCTTCTCGTCAGGATGCGCTGGAATCGTTGTCTTACGACTAGGCCGAAGCTCGCTAGCCTTGGCCGCGCACCTTGGTATTGCCGTGTTTGGCGTTCTTCTCGATGTGCTCGATGATCATGCCGGCGATGTTTTTTCCGGTTGCGGCTTCGATCCCCTCCAAGCCCGGAGATGAATTCACTTCCATGACGACGGCGCCGTGATTGGAGCGCAGCAAGTCCACGCCGGCTACGTTCAGACCCATGATCTTCGCGGCGCGAACGGCAGTGGAACGCTCCTCGGGGGTGATCTTGACCAGCTGGGCCGTGCCGCCGCGGTGAAGGTTGGAACGGAATTCGCCTTCCTTACTCTGACGTCTCATCGAGGCGACAACTTTGTCGCCAACGACGAAACAACGAATATCCGAGCCGCCGGACTCTTCGATGAA
>CAMPKL010000328.1 GCA_946887065.1 uncultured Bryobacterales bacterium | reverse complement strand
AATAGGACGCTCTCGGTCAAGAGTTGCCGCACCAAGCGTCCTCGCCCGGATCCCAACGAAACGCGCAATGCGATCTCCTTCTGCCGACTTGCGGCGCGCGCCAACAGGAGGTTCGCAATGTTGGCGCAGGCGAGCAGCAAGACTACTGAGGTCAGGCCCAGCAAAATCCAAACCGGATCCCCGTACTCCCGCCGGATCGAACCCAGGCCGCGGCTTGCATCCGAGAGTCTCAGTTGCGGCGTCGCCTCGGGCGATTTCGGAACCGCGCTCCAACTCGAAGCGAAAGCCGCATCCAACAAACCGCGCATCTCGTCTTCGGCCACGCCCGGTTCCCGCCGGATTAGAATCTGCAGCCACCAATTTGTGGGGTTCGTCCCTGCCGATCGCATCCAACTATCCGGCCGTGTATAGCCGGGACTCTGCTCGATCGTGGTGTAAAGGTCGGTATCGTCTCCAGGCACAATCCCCTCGAAGTTAGCGGGTAAGACTCCCACGATCTGATACGGCAGATTGTTGATACGCAGCGTCTGCCCCACGACGTCTGTCCGTTCGCCAAGACGTTGCGACCAGAACTGGTGAGTCACGACCACGACTGGGGCGGCGCCGGCGCCGTCGTCCACCTCTCGGAGCAGGCGTCCGGCATGAGGCTGTAGCGTAAGAATCGAAAAGAAGTTACCGGTCACCCCACGTACCTCGGCTGCCGCAACGCTGTCTCCGAACATCGCGCTCGCCTCACTCGGATTAACATGGCCGGCCATTCGCGCTTTGCCAACCGTCCGCGCTTGCATCGCCTCGAACGCCGCCTTGCCGAAGAAGTCGCGTACCCGAACCGGCCCCTCATCGTAAGACGAGCCGGATTGACTGGAAACGAGTCCTTCGGGATCAGCTCCCGATTCCCACAGCACCTCTCCTAGCTGTTCGGCCTGCGGTACAGGCAACGTCCTCCACAACAACGCATCACCAAGCGACAACATCGACGTGGTCGCTCCAATGCCCAGCGCCAACGACGCGACCGCCGCCAGAGTGATCGCCGGCGTCTTGCGCATCATCCTCCATCCAAAGTTCAGGTCTTGCCGCAGATGCGCCAGCCAACTCCACCAGCGGATGTCGCGGCACTCTTCCTTGGCCCTATCCACGCCGCCGAATTCCGCTCGGGCCTGCCGCAAGGCCTCTTGGCGCGAGAGCCCTTGCCGCTCATAGGCGTCGGCCAGCGTCTCCAGATGATGCTGGACCTCGCGGTCCAAGTCCGACTCCGCTCGATTCCAGGGCCACTGCATCGCTTTATGCCTCCAGCACCCAATTGATCGCGCTCGCGTATTGCGCCCAGTGCTTCGACTCTTGTTCCAAATGCTTCTGGCCCGCCTTGGTCAACGAATAGAACTTAGCCATGCGCCCTGCCTCGGACTCGCGCCACTCGCTCTCGACCATGCACTTCTTTTCCAGCCGGTGCAACGCCGGATACAGCGAACCATGTTGCACTTCGAGGATTTGCCGCGACAGCAGCAGGATTTTCTGAGCGATCCCGTAGCCGTGCTGCGGCCCATGCGCCAGCGTTTTCAGTACCAGCAAATCGAGAGTGCCTTGCAGTAGATCGGGTTTCTTGGGCTTCATGCAGTAGATCCTCTTGATATATAGTTTATCTTTATATGAAGAATGTCAACTCACTTGCCGGCCTCATTGAAGGCGGCCGTTTGGCCGATACAAACGAAGGGATCACCGGCCATGCCAGGCGCCATTCTTGTTTTGGACGACGAACCGGCGGTTTGCGACTATATCGCCAACATCCTCGAAGGGGCCGGTTATAGCTGCGAAACGTTTTCCGATTCCCTACGCGCTCTGAACAGCATCGACAGCGGCGAATCCCGCCCCGATCTGATCTTCAGCGATATCGGCATGCCGGGAATGGACGGCCTCAAGTTCCTCAAATCGATGCGCAAGTCCCGTCCCGTGGCGCCCTTGGTGCTCGTCTCCGGGCAATACAAGGCGCGGCTGGCGATGCATGCCCTGCAGTTGGGCGCCGCCGACTATCTTTCTAAGCCGGTCCACCCAGCCGACGTGTTGGCAATTGCCGAAAAGCACTGCCTCGCGGGCCAAAGCCGGCGCGAGGCCATTAATGCCGCGCTCCAAGGTTACGTGCAACTCGGCCGCCGCCGCGAGTCGTCTCTGGAGGGGCTGCTCGAAGTGCTGGGCGGGTTAGGGCTCAAGCGCGTGGAAACCCTTCAGCACGCCGCGCGAGTCGGCGGGATCTCCCTGCTCATCGGCGAACGCATCGGCCTCAGCAAACAGCAACTCGATACGCTGCGAATCGGCGCCGCGCTGCATGACATCGGAAAAATCCTCATCCCTCACAACATCGTCATGAAGCCCGGTCATTTGGACGAGCGCGAATGGCTCATCATGAAGCAACACGCCCAACTCGGCTGGGCGTTGCTCAAGCCGTTCCAGGAACTCGCCGCCGCCGGCGAGATTGTTCACGCTCATCACGAACGCTTCGACGGCCGCGGCTACCCGAGAGGTCTGGCGGGCGCCGCCATCCCCCTGGGATCGAGAATCTTCGCCGTCGCCGACACTCTCGACGCCGTTTTCTCGGACCGTCCCTATCGCCAAGGCCGCCCGCTCGCTGAAGCCCGCCGCATCATCTTTGAGAATGCGGGAACCCAATTCGACCCTGAAATCGTCGCCGTCTTCCAGCAGATCCCCGACGAAATCTTGATCCAAGTCCGCGCCGCAACATCCGACAATCCGCCTGCGGCGTAACTACGCACCCAGCCGCCCCGTCTCATTAACTGGGGATTCTTTCAGCCCGGCATCGCGTAAGATGTTCGTGCGGGGCGAGACTGATTGCGGGGAGTGCGCATTGATTAGAAGTGATTCATTTTTAACGATAACGGCGCTTTTTTTGGCCGCCCCCGGGCTTTTGACCGCTCAGGGCTATGACCAAACCGTCAAGCCGTTCCTGCAGCAGAACTGCTTGGCTTGCCATAGCGAGGCCGCTAAGGTTGCGGACGTCAACGTCGAAGCCTTAATGGAGGGCGCCGTTGCCGAGGACGTCGACCTGTGGGAGAAGGTCGCCCACAAGATACGCACCGGCGAAATGCCCCCAGCCGGCTTTCCCAAGCCCGAAGAGTCCCAGGCCAAGACCGTCTCCAGTTGGATTTCGGCCGAACTAGATCGCATTGAACGCGCCACGCCGCCCAATCCGGGCAACGTCACCGCTCAACGCCTAAACCGGGCCGAGTACAACAACACAGTCCGCGACCTATTCGGCATCGACATCCGCCCCGCCGACGACTTTCCGCAAGACGACTCCGGCTACGGCTTCGACAACATCGGCGACGTTCTCTCGCTCTCGCCCGTGCTGATGGAAAAGTATTTCGCGGCCGCCCAAAAAGTCGTCCGTACGGCGATCTTCGGGCCCGAGCCCATGCAGCCGCAACTGGTGCGCCACCAGCCGCCTTACCGCGAATATCCATTGAGCGACGATCCGCTGTTCGACTACGACGAGTCCGGCCTAAGCATGCCTCAGTCGCTGCACACGACGCACTACTTCCCGGTCGACGGCGAATACTCGTTCAACGTGGTCCCCGAAGGCCGCCGACCCAACGCCTCCGAGCCGGTGCAAATGGGCGTTTGGATCGACGGCAAATTGGTCAAGTCTCTTGAAGTCGACGCGCCCAGCGATATCCGCAGTCAGGACCTTTTCGGCCAAGCCAAGGAATTTCGCATGCACGTCCCGGCCGGCGAACACTGGATCGCGGGCTCCGTGCTGAAGCTCTACGAAGGCCTGCCGCCGGTCTACGAAGGACCAAACCCCTCCAAACGGCCCCCGGCGACAGCCGACGACTATCCTCTACCGCCGGATCTGAAGACCCCGGAAGAGATTCAACAATATAAGGACCGGCTCAATCGCCGTCTGAACGGTAAGAACAACCCGGCCAACCGCGTTTACATTCACTACATCGAGATCACTGGCCCTTACGACCAGAAGACCGGCCCCGCCCCGGAGAGCCTGGGCAAGGTCTTCACTTGCGGTCATCTCGACACTGAACACACCGACGCATGCCCGCGCAAGATCGTCGGCGACATGGCCCGCCGCGCTTTCCGCCGCCCGGTCACCGAAGCGGAGTTGCAGCCCTACCTCGGCCTGTTCGCCAAGTCAAAGCAGGGCGGCGCCTCATTTAACGACTCCATTGCCGGATCGCTGCAGGCCTTGCTGGTTTCCCCCGATTTCCTGTTCCGCATCGAGACTTCCGGCGCGCCGAGCGACAAAATCGCGGGCGCGGTGCGCATCAGTCAGTACGAACTGGCCTCGCGCCTTTCCTACTTCCTATGGAGCAGCACGCCCGACGAAGAGCTTCTCGACGTGGCAGACCAGGGCAAGCTGCGCGAACCGGCCGTCCTCGAAGCCCAGGTCCGGCGTATGTTGCAGGACCCGAAGTCCGAGGCCTTCGTCAAAAACTTCGCCGGTCAATGGCTGGAGACGCGCCGCCTGGAATCCGTCGCCCCAGACTACGACAAGTTCCCCGAGTTCGAGGCGTACTTGCGCATGTCGATGGAGAAAGAGACGGAACTCTTCTTCGCCAACATCCTCAAGAACGATCTCAGCATCCTGGAGTTCGTCGATGCCGACTACACCTTCTTGAACCAGCGTCTCGCCGAGCACTACGGCATCAAAGACGTCAAAGGACACGAATTCCGCAAGGTCAACTTGGCCGATACGAATCGCCGGGGCGTCATCACGCACGGCAGCGTGCTCACCGTGTCGTCTTACACCACGCGTACGTCGCCCGTGCTTCGCGGCAAGTGGGTGCTTGAGAATATCCTCAACGCGCCGCCGCCCCCGCCCCCGCCGAACGTTCCGGCTCTGGAAGAAGCGAAGACCGAGAAGGGCGCCTCGCTGCGCGAGCAGATGGAAGCGCACCGGGCCAATGCAACGTGCGCCTCGTGCCACGCGCGCATGGACCCCATCGGCTTCGGCCTAGAGAACTTCAACGC
>CAMPKL010000327.1 GCA_946887065.1 uncultured Bryobacterales bacterium | reverse complement strand
CGCCTGGGGCTGTACTCAGGCGGCATCGGGGAGGAAGGAGCGCGCCAAGAAAGGCTGTTTGTGTAAGCGCAGCTATAACCGGAATCGCAATTCCCGACGGTGCGGGCATCGTCTAGGCCTAGCTCAAGCGAGGGCAGTTGGGTGCTCTTGCCGAGCCGATTGGCGGCGACTTGATCGATCGAGATGCCGGCGTGGATGTCGGCTCCGCCGGTCTTCTTGGGATGCGATGAGGTGAGAAAGCTGCCGCCGGCGCGAGCATGATCGCCTCCGCCGTCGCCCAGCGCGTTGCCGTTATGATCGGCCAGACCGGAGAGGATCAGCAGATCGTTCTTGAAGGGCGCCAGCGGCTGCATGATGCGGCCCAAGGCGAAGTTCGCGCCCTCGCCGGTCGGCTTCCAGTGATCCATGATGATGCCGTTGGGCACATAGGAGAATGAGAGGCGCACGGGCGACTTCACGGCCGCTGCGGCGAATGCCGGTTGCATGGCGTCCAGAAGCGGCAGCGCAATGACGGCGCCGGCTCCGCGCAGAAACGTGCGCCGGTGCAGGCTCTTCTTGGATAGCAGCGTCATTGGTTTTCTCCTTCTTGGCGATGCTGAAACGGCAGACTCTTTACGATTCCGGAAACCAAACTCGAGAAGCGGTAATCGTTCGCAGCAGTGTCCTGGGCGATCGACCGAACGGTGCGTCGATCGTAAGCCTCAAGGCCGCGGCCCAGTGCATAGGTCAGCATACGCTCCGTCATACCAACAGTGAACGCATCGCGGTCAGCCGTCAAGATTTCGCGTAATTCCGACGGACCATCGAACGACCGGCCGTCCGGCAACTTTCCGGAGGCGTCGACGTCGTGTTCACCGTCCTTGGTTCGCCAGGCGCCGATCGCGTCAAATTTCTCCAGGCCGAACCCGAGCGGGTCCATGCGGGCGTGGCAGGAGGCGCAGGTGGTGTTGGTGCGGTGGGCCTCCATCTTCTCCCTTAGCGACGCTGCCGGACCGACGGAGGATTCTTCCAGCGGCGGCACGCCTGGCGGAGGCGGAGGCGGAGGCGCGTTCAAGATGTTCTCGAGCACCCACTTGCCGCGCAACACCGGAGACGTTCGGTTTGCGTAGGAAGTCACCGTCAGGATGCTGGCCTGGGTCAGCACGCCTCCGCGTGGCGTCCCCGCCAGATCCACCTTGCGGAATTCGTTTCCTTTGACGCCCTCGATGCCATAGAACTCGGCCAACTTCTCATTGAGGAATGTGTAGTCGGCGTCGATGAAGTCGGTGACGGGGCGATCTTGTTTGATGATGTAGGAGAAGAAGCGTTTCGTCTCTTCTTCCATCGACTTGCGCAGGTACTCTTGGAAGGCTGGGAAGGCGTCCCGGTCGGGCTTGACGGATTCCAGCGCACGGAATTGCAGCCATTGCCCGCCAAAGTTCTCGACAAGCGCCTGCGCCTTGGGGCTCTGCAGCATTCTGTGCACTTGCGCATCGAGAACAGCTTCGTCCCGCAGGCGCCCCTCGCCGGCTAGCCGCATGAGTTCGTCGTCAGGCATGCTGCTCCACAAGAAATAGGAGAGCCGGGAGGCGAGTTCGTGGTCGGCGACGGCTTGGAAGGGCGCGTCAGGAAGCTCCGTACCATGCTCGATGCGGAAAAGGAAGTTGGGTGAAATCAAGACTCGCTGCATGGCGAGAGCGAGGCCTTCTTCGAAGGAATCGCCCATTCGCTGGGCCATCTGCACGAGACCGATGAGCTCTTTCACTTCGTCTTCGGCGGCGGGCCGGCGGTAAGCGCGCGTCGCGAGATTGGAGACGATCTCGCGGGTGCAGGCTGAGTTATGAGCTCCCTCAAAATGTCCGCAGGAATAGATGAGCTTCTTGCTCTCCTCGGACGGGCCCAGCTTTTGGTTGTAAGGGCCGGTCACATCCAAATTGCTCATGAAAAAGCCGGCCGAGGCGCGCCGACGCGCGTCGGCGTTGCCGTCAGCTTGTTGCGCTTGCCTCGCGATAAAACGCTGCTTGCGCTCCTCAAGCGCGGCGATCTCTTCGGGCGTGGCGCCTGGCGGGGGCCGGAACAGCTCATTGGGATCGGCAGGCGGCGGGGTCGGGATCTTCGATGGTTCCGGTCCGTTATATTCCGGCGGAAGGCCGTGATAGAGCTTCAGGAACGAGACCGCCAACCAATGGTCGCCCGCCGTGACATGATGACGGGTCGTGGCTGTTTGGCCGGAGAGTTCGCCGGTTGAAGGCATCTCGACGTCAACGGCCTCGACCATCTCGCCATCAATCCAAAAAGCCATCGGTATGGGCTCGGAGCCCGGCGGGCGGAATCCTCGAATTAGCCCGGTGAAGTCGTAATCGCCGTCCGCGGGAAAACGATGGGTGACGTGGAGCGCGCTCGGCAGGCTCAGGCCGGTTTCGTCGTAGTCGAAGGGAGCTTCCTTGCTCTCGTCGAAGTTCATGAAGGCCGGGTCGAAGCGCGTCATGGCGGGCTTCAACTCTTTGACGCCAAAGATAGCGGTCCGCGAAATCGCCTCCGCCGCGGATAGGTATTTTTCCATCAGCACGGGTGACAGCGATAAGGCATCGCCGATATTGTCGAAGCCGTAGCCGGAATCGTCTTGCGGAAAATCATCAGCAGGGCGAAAGGGGACGCCGAGCAGATCGCGAACCGTGTTGTTATATTCGGCCCGATTCAGCCTGCGCGCGGTCACTCGACCGGGGTTCGGAGCGACCAGGTCATCGAGGCGTTCCAACTCAGCCGTTACCCATTCGACGACGGCAGTTCGCTGCTCCGCAGGCGGCTGCGGAGATCCCGCAGGCGGCATTTCGCCCGTCGCCATCTTCTCGGCCATGGCTTCCCATTGCGCACGGTTCTCTTGCAGCGACTGCGCTGAGTTGAGGACCGCGATGTTCAGCTTGCCGATCGCGTTGCCGGAACCGTGACAGGCATAGCAATTCTGCGACAGGAACGGCAGAACCGTCTGGTCGA
This sequence comes from uncultured Bryobacterales bacterium, assembly GCA_946887065.1. The sequence goes on along the minus strand of CAMPKL010000327.1, from coordinate 2,023 downwards.
AGCCGCCGGTGGATTGTCCCCAAAGCAAGGATCCGCCGAGCACTGCCAGCGATAACAAACGGACGCAGAAACTCATCGACTTGATAGTGGGAATGACGGCGTGCGCGAGAGCCCGGTTACCCCGGGGGGAGTGTACCAAAAGGCTGAGCAAGCTAATCCTGGCGTCCGCACGTCGGAGGCCTCGCCGACGTTCAATGGAAGCGAGAGCTAGACCCATCCGTGATTGATTTTTGGTATCTCTCGATAACCGCTGGGGCCGGTCCGTCATCCACAAGCTCGCCATTGGAGATCCATAGCGCTCTGTTGCAGAATGCCGTAACCGAAGAGAGGCTGTGAGACACCAGAAGTAGGGTGATCCCTTTTTGGGCCATCGCTTCGATCCGGGCGCGACACTTCTCCTGGAATCCGCCGTCGCCGACGGCCATAACCTCGTCTAGAATCAGGACTTCCGGATCGACGTGGGCTGCGACGGCAAACGCCAGCCGGCTCGTCATGCCGCTTGAGTAAGTTCTCAAGGGCTGATCAATGAAGCCTTCCAGTTCAGAGAACTCAACGATGGAATCCAATCGCTCAAGAGCCTCCCGGCGCTTTAGACCAACTAATGCCGCGTAGGTTATGGCGTTTTCGCGGCCAGTGAGATCGGGATGGAAACCAGCGCCCAGTTCGAGCAACGCCGAGAGACGGCCGGACGCACGCACTCGGCCAGCGGACGGTGCTGTGACTCCGGCGATGATGCTCAAGAGAGTGCTTTTCCCTGCACCATTGCCGCCGACTATTCCGACTTTTTCTCCGTTGCCGACGCTGAACGAAATGTTGCGCAGCGCCCAGAACTCCTTCTGCTCCGGTTTACGGATGGCGTCGTGCAGACGCTTCGCTGCAAGTTCGCGGCTGGCACGACGTTTGTAAAACTTACTGATGTCGGTCACTTCGATCATGCGGGTTGCCCTTTCACAGGTAGTCAGAGAAGCGCCTCTGTAAGCGTAAAAACGTCCCTAGGCCTATACCGAGAACGATGAGAGTGACGGATAGAAGCTTGAATACGGTTGTGGGCATGGGCGCGGCGCCGTCCAGTAAGATCGCTCTCATGATAAGGATCACGGCTGCCAGCGGGTTAATCTCGTACAGCCACGCCCACTTCGGACCGATGGCCTCGAATCCGTAGAAGATCGGCAGCATCCAGAACAGCACCAGACACGCGGACTCCACTACGTAACGTATGTCGCGAATAAACACGTCCAGCGCGGATGTAGTTAGAGCGACGCCGCACACAAAGACGATCTGGGCGAGTACGATGATCGGCAGCCACAGCCAATAACGATTTACGCCGACGAAAATCGATGTGGCCAGGAGTAGGAGACCGAATTGGATTAGATAATGTATTGAGTTGGCGAACACCACGGAGACAGGGAGCAACGCCCTCTGAAACGGCATTTTGTTGACCAACGAGCTGTTGTCGATGATCGACGTAGTTCCCGCCTGCCAGGCAAGCGTAAAGAAGTTATACGGGAGCAGACCGACGAGAACGAATAATGCGAACTGATCGCGGCCACTGGGCATCAGTTGTGTGAAGACAAACGTCAGAACCGTCATCATCACAAGAGGATTGACGAGCGACCAAAAAACGCCGAGCGACATATTCCGATATCGGATCTTAAAGTCTTTCGCAATCAAGACGCGTAGAATAAAAAGTGTATCGCTTTGGGCAGCCATTGTTTCCGGATCGGACTTGGGGAGCGTGCGTACTTACCCGGTTGGGAAAGCGAAGCTCACGTCGCAGTGACAGATAATCCTTTGCTGCTGGGACCCTGGAGCGCGGCGATGTCCGATTCGACCATCTCGGCGACCAGATCGCCAAATGTGCAGGTCGGCTGCCATCCTAGTTGTTCCTTGGCTTTAGCGGCATCGCCAATGAGGAGATCGACTTCGGCGGGACGACAAAAACGTTCATCGATCACAACATAATCGGCATAGTTGAGGTTAACCTGCGAGAAAGCCGCATCGCAGAAGTCGCGAACAGAATGGG
>CAMPKL010000326.1 GCA_946887065.1 uncultured Bryobacterales bacterium | reverse complement strand
AAGAAATTGGTGGACCTGGAGGGGCTCGAACCCTCGACCTCTTCCATGCCATGGAAGCGCGCTCCCAGCTGCGCCACAGGCCCTCTCGGGATAGCCGAAGCTTCAGCTATCTTAACACGGTCTAGCGGGCCGTCCGCCCTACCCGCCTTCAACGGAATTCAACCGGAAAGGCTTGTAGGCGATGGTCATCGGCTTGCCCTTGAGCGCAAGCGAATAGCCGGACTCCGATTCATGGCGAACCTGCGCCTCCGCCCCGCTGCGCGCCGCTTCTAGTTCCGCTTCTTCCTCGATCCGCCGGCGAAGAGCCACATCGATGACTGCCTTAGTATGCACCTCGTATTCCACCGAATCCGTTTCCAGAGTCTGCACGATCACAAAACTGCCTGGGACCCGTAGGGCCCGCCGGCATGTCTCCGGCAACCGTTCCCAATCCTCTGTGATGTCCGTAACCGAGACATACTCGCTGGGTACAAAGCGATTAGGAAATCGAATCGAAACGCTCTTTGCCCGAGCCGCCTTCATCCCCGCCAACGCGCCAAATGTGTTCACGAAACTCGCCAGCGAAAACCGCGACTGCCGCGTGGTATCGCCCAGCGCCACCGATTGCCTCCTCCGCTCGACAAAGGGCGCAATTAAACGGCCGTCGTCCAGGATGATCTCGCGGCCCCCGTCGTACGTGCCGATATAGCCCGGGCGGCGAATGTCGTCAAACGGTATCGCTAGCTGAAAGCCGATCTCTTCGAGCATTCTCGCGAGCGGGCGCAGTGGTCGCGGCGCCTCCGGCTCCGGAGTCGCGGCAGGTCGTTTTGTCATGCTTATTGGGCAAGGCCCCGGCGAAGCTTGTTCGCGGCCTTCTCTCTAGAGTAAGGAGCCGTGTCAAGCGCGGGCGCTAGAACCAGCCCTTGAAGTACTTCTCAATGATCCCCATCGGCTGCCACGGGTCCGGCTCGCGCTCATGTCCGGTTAGATCAATCGCACGCGGTCCCGGTTTGGCGATCCTCAACGGCGTCCCATCCCCGAGCCGCGTCTGCCACTGTTGGATCAGCGCCATCATGCTCGCCGTCCGCGCCTGCTGCTCCGTCGCCCCCGCCAGGTTCCTCAGCTCATCGGGATCGTTCGCCAGATCGAAAAGCTGATCGACGTCCACGCGTGGATAGCGAATGAGCTTGTATCTCTCGTCCCGCACTGATCGCATCGAATCTCCATAGGCCAAAAACAACGTCTCCCGCACTCGCGGCGCCGTGCCCTTCCAAACGGGCGCCAAGTCGCGCCCTTCGATCTCGCCGATCGACGCGTTCTGCTTGGCCAAGCCCAGCAGAGTAGGGAACAGGTCCAATAAATACGTCAGCGCGTTAGAAGTTCCCCCTCGCGGCACTCCGGGCCCTTTTACGATCAGCGGCGTCTTCATCGAATGTTCGTAGATATTCTGTTTCCCCAACAGCCCGTGACTGCCGATCGCTAATCCGTGGTCGCCGGCGTAAACGATGAACGTGTTCTCCGCCTTTCCCGTTTTCTCGAGCGCGGCCAAAATGCGTCCGATCTGTTCGTCCAGATGCGTCATCATTCCGTAGTACTCCGCCAGCTGATCGCGGACGTCCGCCTCCGTTCGAGGCCAAGCGCCCAACTGCTCGTCGCGCACCATCATCGCCCCGTTGTCGAACGGATGCTGCGGCATGAAGTTCGCCGGCAACGGCAACTTCTTCGCGTAATACTTCTCCCGGTAGCGGGTCGGAGGCGTTCGCGGATCGTGCGGCGCCGTAAATGCCGCATAGGCATAAAAAGGCTGGGCGCCTTTGTAGTTCCCTAAAAAATCGATCAAGCTGTCGGCGAAGATTTCTGTTGAGAACTTCCGCGTCGGCGGTGAACGATAAAGCTTTCCGTCCGGACCGACTTCGGCCAAGGGAACATTCGTGTGGTCGGCCATGCCGCCGAAGAAGATGCCGTGCCCCTGCTGAAAGCTCCTTGCCCAAGACACCGGACCGTTGTGCCATTTACCCGTGCCGAACGTGACGTATCCCGCCTTGCCCAGCAGCTCGCCCATCGTCTGATGGCCCTCCATGTCGAGCGGTACGCGAAAGTAAGCCTTGCCGGTATGCAGCATCGCCCGGCTCGGCGCGCACACCGCTTCCCCGATGCTTCCCAGGCAGTAGTTATTGCGGAAGCTGAAGCCCCCCGCGACCAATTTGTCGATATTCGGCGTCTCGATCCGCGGGTTCCCCCACGCCCCAATCGTGTCCGGCCGCTGATCGTCCGCGAATAGAAACAGGATGTTCGGCTGGGCCCCTAAGCGCGGCAAGACAATAAGTGCGATCAGCAACGCGAATCGACGCATGGCCAGAGCATAACCGATCCGCCTACGGATCGACGACTTCGGCCTTCAGCAGCAGGAAGATGCCTCGGTAAGCCCCGACCGCCCCAGACTTGCCTACAACCACCGTCACGCCTTCGGGAACGTCAAGACGGGTTCTCATTTCGGGCTCTTCGTAAACAAACGTCTCTGGCTTCGTCTCTATTGGCAGCCGCCATCCGCTTCGAAGGTCCATAATCCGAACTGTTTTCTTCGTACCGGTCTCAGAGACGTCACCTACTTCAATCTCGATTTGGTAACGCATGGCTGGTTGACCAGGAGTAGTCGCGGTCAAACCGGACAACTCCGCCCTTGATCGCACCTGCGCGCGAATTGCGAACGTCTCCAATAGGTTGTAGCTCCTGTACGGGAAGTGCCTTTTCAATTCGGTAATTGCTTCGCGCACCTGCTCTGGGATTTGGTCTGACTGGGCGTCGGACGCGCCCACCAAGTAACCCGTGAACATTACGTTCCGGTCTCCGCGGACGGCTGTTTCCGGCTGAGGGAGATCGACCTCACTCAGAACGCGCTCGATTTCGCGAATCGCGCTCTCGCGTCCCCTGACCGAAAGGATGCCGAGTTCCGGAACAACCGAAAACTGCGTCTCGGGCAAGAGCGGACTCACAACGGCGTGCGCTTGATTCGCCGAAATGTGCTTAAGCCGAATGACCTTCTGAATCACCGGTTCCGACGCCGTCTCATCTTCCGCAAGACCAGCCATAGCCGCTTGTCCCAGCGCAAGCAGAGCAACCAACATCCAACGCAAGGCCACGGATCGAGTCATCGCTAATCTCCTTGATTGTCGGCCATGAAGTAGAGGACGACATTCGGGTTCTTACTTTCCAATTCCAACAGCACGCCGCCCGGACTCGCCGTCTCCGCGTCCGGCGGAATGATCGCCGCTACGCGAATCTCCGGCTCTGGATCTTCGTGGGGAGCCGCGGCGATTTCACGGGGAGCAGCCACGATCGCGGGCCGCTGCTCGCGCCTCAATGGCGGGCTCAGCGCCAACGCAGGCGCCTCTGGGGCTTCAAATGTTGCTGTCAGCGGGGGCCGCGCCGTCGATAGGCTAAGGGTCCAGCCGGCTAGTGCCGAGCCGACGGCAGCGAAAGCGACCACGGCCCAACCAAGACGACGCCCCCAGGGAGAACGGGCCGCCATCCGTTCGAGAACTCTAGCTCGGATCGCAGCCAAGCGGGCGTCGCTAAGCTCCTCCGGAGCACGCTTCGATAGCTCGGTGCGCAGGTTGAGCAACTGCCCATGACGCTCCGCGCAGGAACGGCAACTTTCCAGATGCAGCCGCGTAGCGCCCAGAGCCAGATTCCGCTCCACGGCATCGTCTATCGCATGTTGCGCCTCGCGACAGGTCATCGCTGCCCTCCGCCTAACCGCGCTGTGAGGTATTCACGGAGCCGGTTGCGTGCCCGCGAGGCTTGGGATCGCACGGTGGCTTCGCGGCTCCCCAAGATATTCGCAGCCTCCGCGGCCGACAACCCTTCGACATCACGCAGTACCAAAGCCATCCGCTCCTTCTCCGGCAATCGCTTGAGCCCGTCGGCGATGGCTTCCTCCCGCTCGCGCCGCGCTGTCCGCTCGTCCGCCCGCGATGCGGCGACGGGCGGGGCGCCTCCCGCTACCAGCCATGCGTCCAATGACAGTAATTCCCTCCAGCGCCGTTTGCGGTTGATATCCCGGCAGACATTGACGCAGATGCGGTAGATCCAGGGATCCCACGGCTGAGCTGGATCAAATTTATCTATATGACGGTACAGGCGCATAAACACCTCCTGCACCGCGTCGGCGGCATCGTCGCGCTGCACGAGCAAGCGGTTGGCAATTCCTAGCACCCGCCTCTGCTCTAGCTCCATCAATATGTCGAAGGCAGCGGCGCTGCCCGTCTTCACCTGCAACGCCAGCGCAACGGCCTGAGTTCGCTCGACGGCTTCCCGGTTCTGCATCAAGAGAATGCAGCCGTTAGAGTCGAGATAAAGGTAGTCTGTCATCGCGCTTTCGTAATGTATTACTCAGCTGGCTGCCGAAACGTTGGCGGTATTTTTGACCGTGCCCGTAATCCTCAGGCTATTTGCCCATTGCATGCCGTCCCTGAGAGACGTACAGTGGTCCGGTGAGGGGAATTCTAGTACTAATTGCCGTTTCTCTCCTAGGCTGCGCCTCGGAAGCGCCGCCTTGGACCCCGATCCAAGATGCCGACACGGAAGCCCGGAATACCGAAAATCAAACGATTTCGTGGCGTGAGAATCTGATCGACGACCAAAGAACAGCGGGCGTTCCCCTAAGGGGACCACAGGCTTTCGTCAGCGGCGACCTCAATCGCGACGGGCTGCCGGATATCGTAACCGCCTATCAGGGTTCCCGCTACCTACGCGTTGCTTACTCCACGGAAGACCCTGCCGAGCGGTTCCTGTTGACGCTAGCCGAATCCGACGATGCCCTGGGACTCTTCGATGTGGCCATCGGAGACGTCGACGGAGACGGCTGGCAAGACGTCGTCGCCGCCGGCGTCAACGGTATCCTATACCTTCAGAATCCTGGCCAATCCAAACCGGGGTTCCGCTGGCAACGCACCTATCCTGAAGTCGCCAAAAGCGAATGGCTCTCCATCGACTTGGTTGATTTGAACGGCGACGGAAAACCGGAGATTGTCGGACTTAAGCCTTTTT
>CAMPKL010000325.1 GCA_946887065.1 uncultured Bryobacterales bacterium | reverse complement strand
CGCTCGGACCGGTCGGCGTCGGACCGAAGTTAAGGATCCTGGCGGATTCCGCGCTGGAAGGTCGTAAGAACCTGATTTGCGGCGCCAACAAGGAAGGTAAGCATCTGCGTAACGTCACCCCAGGGCGAGACTTTCAGGCGGAATTCGTAGACGTCCGGCAAGTCGAAGACGGCGATCTCGATATCCAGTCGGGCGCTCCGGTCCGGCTGCGCAAGTGCATCGAGATCGGCCACATCTTCAAGCTCGGCTACCGCTATTCGGAATCGATGCATCTGCGGGTATTGGATATCAACGGCAAAGAAGTCGCCCCGATCATGGGCTCCTACGGGATTGGGCTGGAGCGCATCCTCACCGCCGTAATTGAGCAGAATCATAACGAGGGCGGGATGGCGCTGCCGGCTTCGATCGCGCCTTTCGAGGTGGTCGTGACTCCGGTCAATTTGAAGGACGAACAACAGGCCGAAGCGGCGGAGCGCACCTATGCGGATCTGAAAGCCGCGGGAGTCGATGTTTTGTTCGATGATCGCGCCGAAAGGGCTGGAGTCAAGTTTAAGGACGCCGATCTGATCGGCATCCCCTATCGCGTCGTCGTCGGCAAAGGGATCGTCGACGGCAATGTTGAGTTTGTGGACCGTGCAGCCAGCCAGTCTTCCGATGTTAGACTTGAGGATGTCGTCAGCCTGCTTGCGGAAAGGCTCGGTCCGTCTAGCACTTAGCCGTAGTCCAGCGCCCAGGAGACCGTCCGCCTAAGGCGACATGAGATCGGAATCATGGGTAATCGCAAGTCAAAAACAACCGGCAATGCACACCAGTCGCTTTCCGCCGCTTGGCAACTGGCAAATCAGCCGCTTGTTAGAGTTTTTTTAGCGCTGACGTTGCTCGCGGGCGTGGCCGTATTCGCGGTCTTCGGACACTTCTGGTGGAAGTACGCCAAGCTCGTCGATGCACGCCTCGCGGCTGGGCCATTCAATCAAGCTTCGAAGGTGCTCTCGGCGCCCGAGCCCATTTTTGTAGAGGACAAGGAATCGATCGAGCAATTGCTGGCGAGGCTGCGCGAGGCCGGCTATTCAGACTCGCGACACAATCCGATCGGCAGTTTCCAGGTTCAAGAGAATGCCGTCGAGGTCTATCCTGGGCCCCTCTCCTACTTTGCTCAAGAGCCGGCGGTCGTTTATTTCGAGAACGGCGCGATCAGCCGCATCGTTTCGCTGAACGACAATACGCCGCAGACGGCCTATGAGTTGGAACCCGTGCTCGTTACGCACCTGTTCGACGACGAGCGTTCGAAGCGTCGGCTTTTCAAGTACGAAGACTACCCGCAGGTCCTCGTCGACGCCGTATTGGCGATTGAGGATCATCGGTTTTTTTCGCACTGGGGCGTCGACCCGATTCGGCTTACCAAGGCGGCGTTTGACGGCTTCGTATCGGGCGAGCAGCCCCGCGGCACCTCGACTCTTACGCAGCAGTTGGCCCGCAACTTCTTCTTGACCCCGGAGCAGACCTATGGCCGCAAGGCCGCCGAAGCGCTCATCGCGCTCCAGTTGGAGTTTCGGCTCACCAAAAAACAGATTTTTGAGTACTACTCGAATCAGATCTTCATGGGCCGCTCGGGAAGCTTCAACGTCATGGGCATGGGCGAAGCGGCCCGCGCTTACTACAACAAGGACGTTCGCGATATCGACCTTCCCGAAGCTGCGTTGCTCGCTGGACTGCCCCAGGGACCCAGCTACTTGAATCCCTATCGCCACCCCGAACGGGCGCTGTTTCGACGCAATCAAGTGCTGAGCGCGATGCGTCTGCATGGTTTTATCACGGAGGAAGAGTTCCAGGAAGCCGACGCAGCCGAGTTGAAGTTGGCGGAAGGGCACATCGAGTCCACCGAAGCTCCTTACTACGTCGATCTAGTCAATGCGCACTTGCAAGAGCACTTCGATTCGGAAGAGCTGATTACGCAGGACTATTTGGTCTACACGACCCTCGATCGCTCCCTTCAGGAGGCCGCGGTCGAAGCCGTCCGCGTGGGCATGGAAGAGGTGGACAAAAAGATCGCGGCACAGCGTCGCTGGCGCGGTAAAGAGCCTCCCCTAGCGCAAGCAGCCCTGGTGGCGCTCGACCCAGCCACGGGCGAAGTGAAGGCGATCGTCGGCGGCAGAAGCTACGGTCAAAGCCAACTCAACCGCGTGTTGGCCAAGAGGCAGCCGGGTTCCGTTTTCAAGCCCTTCGTCTATGCCGCTGCCATCGATACCGCGCTGGACGAAGAACGCATGCAGCTGGCCGAGTTGCATCCTGACCGCTTCGAAGATTCGAAAGATGCGCCGCCACTATACACCCCCGGCCAGGTCTTCACGGCGGCAAGCGAGGTCGACGACGTCCCCACGACCTTCTGGTTCGACGACAAAGCCTATGAGCCGGCCAACCACGGCAACTCGATCTATGGCCTGGTAAGTTTCCGTGAGGCGCTGCGTAAGTCGATCAATATCTCGACAGTCAAAATCGCGGAGATGGTGGGCTACGACCGCATCGCCGATCTTGCGATGCGGGCCGGCTTAGGCGACGGAATCAAACCCACTCCGGCCCTCGCGTTAGGGTCCTACGAAGTCACGCCGCTGCAAGTCGCCGGCGCTTATACCACCTTCTTGAACGGCGGCATCATGAAGCGCCCCTACTTCGTGCGCGAGGTTCGTGACCCGGAGGGCAAGGTTCTGCACCGCCAAGAGCCGGAGGAAGTTCCCGTGTTGGATCCGCGCGTGGCATACATCGTGACCAACATGCTGGAAGATGTGCTCAATCGAGGCACCGCCGTTCGCGCTCGGTTCACCCACAACTTCAAGGAGCCGGCCGCCGGCAAGACCGGCACGGATGACGATGGCTGGTTCGCGGGCTACACCAACAACCTGCTGTGCGTCGTCTGGGTCGGCTTCGACGACAACACTGACATTGCCCTCGAGGGAGCTCACTCCGCGCTGCCGATCTGGGCGGAGTTCATGAAGGCCGCTCACGCCCTCAGAGCCTACAAAAATCCGGGCGAGTTCGAAGTGCCCGAAGGGGTTGTGACGGCGGAACTCGATCCCGATACGGGCGAGTTGGCTACCTACGCCTGTCCGCGCCGTGAAAAAGAAGTATTCATCGCGGGCTCTCAACCCACGACTTTCTGCCGCTTCCACGGCAGCGGCGGCCAGTTGGCGCTAGCCACCAATGTTGCTGGCTGGGACAGCGCCGGCGACGAGGCTGCGAGCAATGCTGAACCCGCTGCCAATGCAGGCCGGCAAAGCCCTGGCGCCTCGGCCGAGTCCCCCCAAAAGCCTTCTCCGAAGGTCGAAACCAAGAAGAAAGGCGGAATTTTTGGTCGCGTTCTGGACATCTTCAAGTAGTAACGAAACGTCCCTCCGACGGCCCGACCCTCTGGGCTAACTTGGCGGCAAGTGCTAGAGTAAGCGTCAGCCGAGACCGTATAGCCTTAACCAAAGCGGTTCACCGCTTTCTCAGGAGGACGTGATGCTGGCAGCACTCATTGGGATATCGCTGCTGTTCCCGCAGCTCATCGACTCTACTAAAACACTGAAGGAACCAGTTCCTGGTGTCGGCGAGATTACGTCTGAGAAACGCGGCGACATTTTTGTGGCCCGCAAGATGTACCGGGAAGCCGTGGACTCCTATCAGCAGGCTCTCAGGGAATCCCCGCGAGACGCACGGGTGTACAACAAGCTTGGGATTTCCTATCATCGCTTAGAGATGTTCGGGCAGGCTCGGCGCAGCTACGAGGAAGCCTCTCGGCTGGACGCGAAGTATTCCGAGGCGGTCAATAACCTAGGAACAATTTATTTCGCCGAGCGCCGCTATAAGAAAGCGCAGCAGACCTACGAGAAGGCGCTGAAGATCACCCCCGACTCGGCTTCGATCTACAGCAATCTAGGTACGGCGCTGTTCGCGCGCCGGCGCTACAAGCTAGCGACCGAAGCTTATATGAAGGCGCTGGAACTGGACCCGGCCGTGTTCGAGAGCAGCTCCCGCGGCGGCACGACCTTACAAGATCGGAGCGTCGAGGAACGGGGCAAATATTACTACTACCTGGCCCAAGCCTTCGCGGAAAACGGCCAGTATGACCGCACGGTGATCTATCTGCGGCGCTCCATAGAAGAAGGATACGGCAAGGCTAGGAAGGCGGGCGAAGATCCGGCCTTTAAAGCCTTGTACGAGTTGCCCCAGTTCATGGCCCTCGTGAATCCCGAGACCGCCGCAGTTCGTTAAGAAGACTCGGGTGGCCCGGTCATGGCGCATCCATGCGTTACGATCTCTAAGCGGACGAAAGAGAGTCCGGTGGTCCCCGTTTGAGGGTTTCGTTCGTCATCCCCCATCGCAAAAACCTGGCGATTCTCCAGGCGGCGGTTCGCTCAATTAGACAACAGCAAACTCCAGCGGGCTGGGCGATTGAGGTGATCGTGGTCGACAACGCCTCCGCCGAAGGCGCCCCGGCCTGGGCCGAAGCCGAGGGCTGCCTGGTCATCGGCTTGGCGGCGAATCAAGGATTCGGCAAAGCGGTGAACCAGGGGATCCGCGCCGGCGCAGGCGAGTGGATCGTCGTCATGAACGACGATGTGGAATTGGAAACGGACTGGCTGCGGCAGCTGGAGTCGGCGATCAAGCGAACGCCCACGGCCTGGTTCGTATGCGGCAAGATTCTGCAGTTCCATGCAAGAGGGCAAGTCGACGGCGCCGGAGATGCGATTTCGAAGGGAGGGACCGCCTGGCGGTTGGGCAGCGGGCGGAAAGACTGCGACAGGCTCGACGTTGGCCGTGCGACGTTCTTCCCATCGGCGACGGCGACCGCGTTCCGCCGTGCATTCTTTGAACAAGCCGGCTTGTTTGACGAGACCTTCTTTGCCTACCTGGAGGACATCGATCTTGGTTTACGCGCCGCGCTGGCGGGCTTGGAAGGCGTTTACGCTCCCGCTGATAGGGAGTATCACCGGGGTAGTGCAACCGGGCATGCGTTGAGCGCGGATATGGTTCGCTGGATCACCGGCCATCAGCTATTGCTG
>CAMPKL010000324.1 GCA_946887065.1 uncultured Bryobacterales bacterium | reverse complement strand
CATCACGCCAGGCACACGCATCACCACGATCCGCGAACCGTGACATCTGAGCCGAGTTGAACCAATCTTGCGGGGTAAAGGGAATCACCTGGCTTGCACCCCATCACCGCCCAGCGTAGCCGATCACGATGGCAGCCGTTACCGCTAGGCCCAGAATACCGAGCGTTCGCATCGCGATCCGGCCAGCCCGAGACGTAGGAATTCCATCAGCCAGCGACGGAAATCTGGAGACCAGCCACTGCGGCGAGAAAGCCCAGACGAAGCATTGAGACGCTGCAAGAGTGAGGACCACGGTGACCCACAATGACCATACAGTCTTGAAGTAAGGAGAATCGCGGTCACCAAAGAGGACCCAGAGAACCAGTGTAGTAACCAAGAGAATGACCGAGCCCGCGAAGCGTACCCGCCACTCGGTCGGCTCCAAGCGTATGTTGAACATTGAGGCCTGCCGCTTCCACTTCGCCTCATTGAGTGCGGACCACGGCTGTTTCACGGCCCATTTCGGCCAAAAAGCGTGGGTTACGCCCATGACGATGAAAACGATCAGGACCGCGAACAGGAACAGCAGTTGCAGAGCATTCGCCAACATGGCTTCTCCTTTAGGCCAAGACTAGTCAAGGCCAATTCTCACTCCACCGCTGCGATCCACAACCTACCCGCCAGCGCTACTATTTCTTCCGCCTGTCGCTGGCCGTGTGGTGGCGGTCAGCTTAGAGGATGACCCAGTAGCCCAGTTTATGAGCCCCTGCCCCTTGTCGGCCCAGCCTGTCAGGCTTGAGCAGTAAGTGTACCCACTCGAAATGCCCTGGAGCTTGACCCCAGCCAGCGCGTACAAACCGGGCACTCCTGCTGTAGCTCCAATCCCCCCTCCAGGTACTGGTGAAGTTATCGTAGTCGAAAAGCCGGAGACCACGAGAAAGAAGAAAGGGGGCCAAAGAGGGGGGACAAACGCCCACTTTTCGACCACGCCGTTGCCAAGTTTCCAGCCGCCGCCGAGGTACCGAGTCGTGCTTACCGGACGCAGCCCAAGTTCGCCCACATCGGCGTGGGCCACGCTGCCGTCTACCGTTCTTAAACCGCCGGGTTCTGCATCACACTCCGCCGCTCGCATGGGCGCCCCGTAGCGCTACAATTCTCGCATCGTGGTCGGCTCGATCATCTCGCATTACCGCATCGTCGAGAAGATCGGCGAGGGCGGCATGGGCGTCGTCTACAAGGCCGAGGACACCAAGCTCGACCGCGTCGTCGCGCTCAAATTCCTAGCCCCCCATCTGCTTAATAACGACGAAGCCAAAAGGCGGTTCCTGCGGGAAGCCAAGGCGGCGGCGGCGCTGCATCATCCCAACATTTGCACCGTCTACGAGATTGACGAGGCCGACGGCACGACCTTCCTGGCGATGGCCTACCTTGCCGGCCGGACGTTGCAAGAGCGCATCGCCGAAGGCCCGCTGCCGCTCAACGATGCCCTCGACATTGGCCGCCAAGTCGCCGAGGCCCTGCAGGCGGCGCACGACGCGAGCATCGTCCACCGCGACGTCAAGCCCGCCAACATCCTGATTTCCCCCGACGGCCGCGCCACCGTCATGGACTTCGGGCTCGCTCAGTTGAGCGCGGTCTCGCGGCTCACGCACTCGAACGCCGCCATGGGCACGGCGGCGTATATGTCTCCCGAGCAGGCCATGGGTTCGCCGGTTGACTATCGCTGCGACATTTGGGCGCTGGGCTGCGTGCTGCATGAGATGATCGCCGGTTTGCCGCCGTTCCGCGGCGAGTACCAGCAAGCGTTGTTGTACGAGATCGTGGAGCAGGACCCCGAGCCGCTGACGTCCTTGCGCACCGGGCTGCCGATGGAGTTGGAGTTCATCGTCAGCAAGTGCTTGGCGAAGGAAGCCGACGGCCGCTATCAGCACGCCCAAGAGATCGCCGTCGATCTACGCAACCTGCAACAAAAGCTCAAGTCCGGCCGCTCGACCATTCTGCGCACCGACGCCTCCGGAATCCGGCCGCCGAATCTGCGATCGCGGGAGCCGAAATCCCGCTCGCTCGCTCGGCTGCTGATCCCGCTGGCCGCGCTAGCTGTCCTAGCGGTGGCGCTGGCCGCGTTCGTCTATCTGCGAAGGGTTCCAGCGGCTCTTCCCGTCGTCGAGTTCTCGGCTGAAACGCCCGGCGCTGTGCGGCCCGGCGCGATTAGCCTGTCGCCCGACGGACGCTTCCTGGTGATCTCGGCGTATCCGCAAGGATCTTTGTGGCTACGCTCGCTCGATTCGCAGGAGTGGCGGCAAATTCAGGGCGTTTCCGGCGCGCGCTATCCGTTCTGGTCGCCCGACGGCGCCTGGATCGCTTTCTTCGAAGACGAGCGCCTGCGGAAGATTCCCGCCGGTGGCGGCCCGGCGCAGACCATCGCCCGTGCCGCGGACGGCCGCGGAGGGACTTGGGGCAAGGACGGAACGATCCTGTTTGCGGCATCCGTCTACGACCAAATACAAAGCGTCCCGGAAGCCGGCGGCGAGCCGCAGAGCATTACCAAGCCCCTGGAAGGCTCGGCGCCCTCCCGGCGCTTTCCGCATTTGCTGCCGGACGGGCGGCATTTTCTCTACACCGAAGACGCCGACTCGGCGCCGGAGGGTTCGGGGGTATTCCTCGGCTCCCTCGACGGCGCGGAGCCTCGCCGGCTGCTGACTGTTTCGTCCAACACCGTCTTCGCGCCAAGCGCGCCGGGGTCGAATACAGGGCACCTGCTTTTCGTCCGCGAAGGCGCATTGACGGCGCAAGCGTTTGACGCCGCTAGCCTGGAACTTAGCGGCGGACCGTTCGCTCTAGCGACCTCGCCCGCGCCAGGCGCCAACGCGGGCTATTACGGCTTCTCCGTTTCCGCCTCAGGAGTCTTGGCTTATAGCACCCTGCCGGGCGAGGACGGCCCGCAACGTCTGGTGTGGCTGGATCGGACCGGTGCGGCGGTCGATAAGCCCTCCGTCGTTTCAGCCAACCTGTTCGCGCCGCGCGTCTCACCGGACGGCCTACGCCTAGCGTTTGAGGGTACGGAGAACGCCAACGGGGATGTTTGGATTTATGACACGCTGCGCGCCACGCGGTCGCGCCTCACGACCGACGCCAGCGGAGAAGCCGGGCCGATCTGGTCTCCCAACGGCAAGTCCATCGTCTTTCGTTCGAGTGCGGATCGGCGCAGCATTTTCGTGCGCGAAGCGGACGGTTCGGGGACAGCGGCCGTGGTTGAAGCGACGGGCTTCAATGTGGCGCCGACGGACTGGACCCCCGATGGACGGCGCGTCCTGTACCGCTCGCAAGACCCCGCGGGGCGCGTCGATCTCTGGTATCTCGAACGTACCTCGGACACCAGCACGGAATGGACGCCGCATCCCTTTCTCACGACTCCTGCGATCGAGGTCTATGCTCGAATTTCGCCTAATGGCCGCTATGCGGCTTATGTCTCCGACGAATCCGGCCGGCGAGAGGTCTACGTGCAACCCTTCCCTGCTGGAGGGGCGCGGACAATCGTCTCCACGCAAGGCGGCGGAGCCCCTGTATGGAGCCGCGATGGGAAAGAGATTTTCTACGTCACGGCCGATGACGATCTGATGGCGGTTCAAGTCACGACGGACGGCGAGTTCAAAGTGGGGGCCGCCGTGCGCCTGTTCAAGCGGCCCAATCTATCCGGAACCACCACAAGCACCGCCAACTACGATGTGTCTCCCGACGGCCGCCGATTCATCACCGTCGAGCCGGCCGATGCGGACGCGCAAACGACGAACGCGTCTCCGCGAGTCGGAATCGTCCTGAACTGGCCGGCGAAGTTCGCGCCGGCGCGATGACGCGGCTATTGAATTTAATGCCTTCAGCGGTGGCCGGCTGAGTGCGCAAGCAGCGCGCGCCTGCCCCGCCGGCGCCATCGTTGCAGCGGAGACGGAAGTTGCCCGACCAGCCGCTCGAATTCCCGCAAAAAAGCTTGACGGTTGGCCTCGTCTATGTCGCACTCGTTTTCGCCGTAAGTCAGCAACCAGGTGAGTAGTCCTAGCGCGTCCTCCCCAAACGGATCAGGGAACTTCCGCTGTAAGTCTTTTCGCGACTCGTAAATGCGCAGGGCCAAGGGCGTCAGCAGCGCTTGGCCAAGGTCTAGGGACGTCAATTTGAGCGGCGCGGTCAACTCAGGCGGAAGTCCATAGCGAGCGGCGCCCTCGGAAACGAACCAGGCGACATAGGCCTCGCGGTGTGCACCGAAGACGTTGGGCATGGCCGCCTGAATTTGCGGCTCCGACTGATAAATGCGATACGCCAGACGGGTTAAAAATCCGGCCCCTCCCGGCGCGCTCACCTGCCGATTCCAGAACTCAAAAATCTTCTCGCGGCCCGGCATCGAAAATGGATCGTCAATCGCCTGTTGCAGCGCTGGTTCGAGTCGCAGCACGCTGCGCACAGCCGGGGGGATCGCACTTCCGTCTTCGAAACTCTCGAAGGCCGGACTCCACACACTGCTCTCGATATAACCGCTGCTCAACAGCAACTGGGCGTGGTCGGCGAGCAACGGCCTGGCCTCTCCCAACTCGGCTGCGCGGTCGCTTGCGGCGTGTTTCGACAGAGACTCGGGCTGCTCTGGGTCGAAGCCGGAAAAGTGGAACAAGTAGAGCGGCTCTCCCGCCGCGCGATGACTTCCGCCTTCGGCCGAGAGGGGTCGCTCTCGCAAATTCCACCAGGCCACGTTCAATCCAGGAGCTCGCAGGATCCGCACGCCGTCGAACATTCCGGGGACCAGGTCCGCCCACTTCTGATCGACAAAGAGTCCGCCGGCAAGATCGATCAGGCAGTGCTCGGCGAGCCGGTCACACCACCACGACAAGAACGATTTCCCGATCCCGTTGCCTCGAACGGCCACGAAACCGAGGTTGTACGCGCCAGTTCGCAGCAGTTGGCGCTCGATAGCCAGCCCGTCGGTATCGACCCGGCTGAGCAGGTGCGGCGTGAGCACGATACTGGCCTCGCTAAGGGCGTCCAGCACCGGGTCGAGCGGAGCGTACAGACGCATGTCCGCGTCGAGG
>CAMPKL010000323.1 GCA_946887065.1 uncultured Bryobacterales bacterium | reverse complement strand
GATTTGCCGTGTTTAAATTGATGACCGGCTCGAACTTCGTCGGTTGCTCCACCGGCAGTTCCGCGGAGTTGGCGCCCTTAAAAATCTTGTCGACATACGTTGCCGCGCGGCGAAAAACCACAAGATCGTTTGCCGAATAGGACATCAGCCCGCCGCCCTCCACCCCAGTGCTTCCTTCGTAAATTGAAGGAAGTCGATTTTTTATCACGACCTGAGCTACCCGCCTTGAATTGCTAATTAGTTAGGGGGGTTGCTGGTAATCGTGATGAGAGCCCTCGCGTGTGCTTTGAGCGCGGCTTGAAATGCTTCCTTCTAAATCAGGTTAGACTCTCGTATTTCGAGAGATTGAACCTGTATATTGAGCGCGCGCGCTGCAGTTTCATATTCCTTGAAGCCGATCACCGATACTGACTCGCTCGCACTTCGAAGAATTCCGACGCGCGATAGCCGGGGAACTACCTCCTCAAGCAGTTCGAGACGCTTGCCGCTGAGATCTCGCTGTAGTGTCGCGAGCCCGGTAATATTACCGCCGGGGCGGGCCAAGCTATCGACTAGCCGATTCGCGACTGGGTCCTCTAGAGTCACCCCATCGGAATCCCCTTAGTCGGGCTCGATAGTAGAGGTCGCTAATGAGCGGACCGTACGCCATTAAACCGCTTTCCTCGACGAACTGTCGCGTCGGATACATTCCCGGAAGGCGATGCTTCAGGGCGAGCTCGACGATACGTTTTGAGTGAAGAGTCACGAGCGGATTGGACGTCGCTACCAGGACCGCATCGACGTGCTTCTTGGGCAACTCTGCAAATGCTTTGTCGATGTCCTGGGCGTTGCGTAGATCCATCGAGTATAACTGCACGGCGAAAGCTTTCGCGGCATCCTGAGTTTCTTTGAAGCCGACGCTTGATAACTGATCGCGCGAACTCCACAAGGTCGCGATGCGATAAGCCTTGGGAAAAGTTTCTTTGAGTAGCTCGACACGTTTGCCGCTCAAATCGGACAGCATTACGGTCAGACCGGTCACGTTTCCACCGGGCTTGGCCAGGCTATCGGCGAGCCCTTGCTCAACCGGATTTCCGCTGGTCATGACAATCGGAATCGTCGTTGTTGCCTTGCGCGCGGCCTGCGCACTGACGGATGTCATCGTCACAATCACATCGACACGGCTGCTAACGAATTCCTTGACAAGCTCCTGCAAGCGGTCGTTTCGGCCCTCGGCATACCGGTTGCCAAGATGATATTCTTGCCTTCGCTGTAGCCAAGCTCGCCGAGACCTTTTTTCAGCGATTCAAGATGGGGCTGGTCTTTTCCGCCCATGAAAAGAATACCGACGCGTGGAACTCTCGGCTGCTGCTGCGCCGCCTCGGACTGGCAAAGTGCGAAGAGCATTGCGCCCAATATAATTGCGCCTTTGAAATTGCAGATTGCGAATTGGCGGGCGTTGAAGAATCGGCCGCCTAAGGTTTTAATCATGTATTATTTCCCAATCCAAAATCCACAATCGGCATCCGAAGTCATTTAATAACCCTGTCCACTCTTGCCAGTATGTTGGGTGGAATCGTGAGCCCGATTTGCTTGGCCGCTTTGAGATTGATGATCAGTTCAAATTTGGTCGGCTGCTCGACGGGCAGATCAGCCGGTTTGCTGCCCTTAAGGATTTTATCCACGTAAGTGGCGGCGCGCCGGAACATGTCAGAAAGATTGGCGCCATATGAAATCAGGCCGCCAGCTTCCACATACTGAGCGTTATCGAACATCGCCGGCAGGCGGTGTCTTATCGCAAGATCGTTGATCCGTTTTTGTTGAGAATTGAAAAGAGCGTCCACTATCACAATCAGAGCACCGGCTCGCTCGTTTGTCGCGAGCCGAAATGCGCCCTCCAGATCATCGGGACTTCGCGCCTCCAGAGTTTGAAGTCGGATGCCGAACTGCTTGGCGCCTACTTCCGTTTCCTTCAACGGGAACCGGGAACCTGAATTGGTCGGATTTCTAAGGACCGCCAGCCGCGAAAGCCGCGGTATTACTTCTTTAAGCAGTTCGACACGTTTTGCCGCTGCATCCGGATTGACCGTGCTCAAACCGGTGAGGTTGCCTCCTGGTCGCGCCAGGCTGGCGACAAACCCGGATTCAACCGGATCGAAGGTCACCGGAAAAACGATGGGGATGGTTCTTGTCGCCCGCCTGGCCGCATCGATTGCTTGCGTACTCCTGGCAACGATGACATCGACCTTGAGGTACACCAGTTCGGCGGCAAACTCGGCCAGGCGCTCAACGCTGCCGCCGGCAAACCGATACTCGACCTGAATGTTCTGCCCCTCTACGTACCCCAGATCACTCAGGCCATTTCGAAATGCCGCGTCATAGACTGGAAATTCAGTAAATCGCAGATAACCGAGCCGCGGAACTTTCTTTGGCTGCTGCGCCTGGGCAACACCTGGCAGCAAGACCATCGCCAGCAGCCAGAAGAAGAGTTTTCCACTCATCGGATGTATTCTTGACTTTTCCCTCACGCCTGGCGCCTCACCACTCCTCACCGAATCACCTTGTCGGCTCGCGCCAGCACGTTGGGCGGAATCGTCAGAGCGATCTGCTTTGCGGCTTTCAGATTGATGATCAATTCGAATTTGGTCGGCTGCTGCACAAGGAGATCAGCGGGCTTGGCTCCTTTGAGGATCTTGTCCACGTAGGTGGCGACACGGCGAGACCGGTCTTGAGGATCATCTGAAAAGCTCATGAGACCGCCGGCTACAACAGAAGAGGAAGATGTATACATAGCCGGTAGCCGCATTTTGGCTGCAAGATCTACAATCCGTGCGCGTTGAGCATCCATTTGGCCTGTCATCACTACAATAATGGCGTTCGCCCGTCGGTTAGCTGCGGCTTGGAATGCACTTTCCAAGGCTTCAGGATCGCTCGCCTCCAAACGCACAATCTGCAGTCCTAATGCAGGTGCGACAGATTCACTTTCCCGGACGTGGCCCGGGCCGCCCGGTCCGCGCGGATCGAAGAGAATGGCTACACGAGACGCCTTAGATACAATCTGGCTAACGAGTTCCAGCCGTTTGCCAGCCAAGTCTGAGCCAATACTCGTGAAGCCTGTTACGTTTCCGCCCGGACGCGCAAGACTGGCAACCAAGCCATGTCGAACAGGATCATCATCGGCATTCCCCATTACGATCGGAATCTTGCTGGTCGCTTCCTTGGCGGCGCGTGTCGGAGCCACTCCCAAGGCTACAATACAATCCAATTGGAGACGGACTAATTCAGCGGCAAGTTCGGCAAGCCGGTCTAACCGACCCTTTGAAAAACGCCACTCGATGACGAGATTCTGTCCGTCGATGTAACCTAGGTCGCGCATAGACCGTCGGAATATCTCTTCACTCGACTTCCTGATCTCGGCAGCGTTGGTAAGATAGCCGATACGGTACACTTTCGGCGCCTGTTGCGCCTCAACTGGAAGGCAAAGGGCATGGAGCATGGCGCTAAGAGCAGCGCAGAAGACGCTCTTGCTGACCACTGACCACTGACTACTTTCATCGAATGACTCTGTCCGCCCTTGCCAGCACGTTCGGAGGAATTGTCAGGCCGATCTGCTTGGCGGTTTTGAGATTGACTACGAACTCGAACTTTGTCGGCTGCTCGACGGGTAAGTCGGCCGGTTTTGCGCCTTTGAGGATTTTATCCACGAATACGGCGGCACGCCGGGTAGGCTCGAGCGCGTCCGGTCCGTAGGATATGAGACCCCCTTCGTCCGCAAATTGCGCCAAGTCCGAGACCGTTGGTAATCGATTCTTCGCTGCAAGATGCGCGATCCGCGGACCGTGTCCCAGAGCGCCGATAAAGAATGGCTGCACAATCAGAGCGTTCACCCGTTCTCTTATTATTGCTGAGAACGCGCCTTCGAGCTCCTCGGCTCCTTTTAGTGTCAGTACTTGAACCTGAACTCCGAACCTCTGACCAGCGTACCGCACTTCTGTAACTTGCAGTCCGTCCGCTGTGTCCCCGCCGCGGGCCAGGAAAGCGACACGGGAGAGCTTTGGAACGATGTCCCGAAGCAACTCGATGCGTTTCCCAGCTAGCTCAGGTTGAATGGTGGTCAAACCGGTGACATTGCCTCCCGGACGCGCAAGGCTGGCGACGAGTCCGCTCCGCACTGCGTCTGCGGCTGCCGCCATTACAATTGGGATTGTTCCCGTTGCATTCTTGGCTGCCCGGATAACTGGCGTGGATCTTGCCACGATGACATCTACCTTCATGCGGACCAACGCGGCCGCAAGTTCGGGAAGCCGACTGAGATTCTCTTCAGCAAATCGGTACTCGATGAAAACATTTTTTCCCTCAACGTAACCCAAGTCGCGCAGTCCATGCCTGAATGCGTCGAGACGCAACGAGGCAGAAGAATGCGTGCCGGCATCGAAAAAACCGATTTCAGGGACTTTCCCGGACTGTTGAGCCTGAGCGATAGAAAACGTCGTCAGAAATACAGTTACCAGTGGCCAGACAAAATATTTTTGGATCACGTTGTACTCCGACTTTTCCCCGTAGCCTCACTCCTCATCGAATCACCTTATCCGCCCTTGCCAGCACGTTCGGCAGAATCGTTATGCCGATCTGCTTTGCTGTCTTGAGGTTGATCACCAGCTCAAACTTCGTCAACCGCTCCACCGGGAGATCTGCCGGTTTCGCTCCCTTCAGTACCTTATCGACATAATGCGCCGCGCGTCGGTATCGCTCGACCTCATTGGTCGTGTAGCTCATTAGGCCGCCCGCTGGCACCCACGAGGCATGGGTATGCATTGCCGGAAGACGGGTTTTTAGCTCAAGTTCTACGATTCGCGGTCGATGGGGAATAAAAAAGTTGACTCCCACGACAATGAGCGCCTCCGCACGTCCCTCGGCTGCGGCTCGGAATGCATTCTCCAAATCGTCAGGACCTGGCACTGCTAGGGCCTGAACGCGCATCCCCAATGCCCGGCCGGTGGTCTCAACCTCTTTATGATGAGCCTCGCGCGGCGCAGCGCCGCGAGCCGACAGGTGGCCGACCCGGGAGAGTGTTGG
>CAMPKL010000322.1 GCA_946887065.1 uncultured Bryobacterales bacterium | reverse complement strand
TCTTTTGGTCGAACTGTCATATCTCTCCTAGATCTCACCGACAACGTCATTCAACGGATGCATGTGCAACATCGCACTTCGTACCGCTCGAGCAATGTCATCCGAGCGATCCATAAAGCTCTGCGAATCCATTGCGCTCACATTCACCACTATCTGCGGCACAGCTCTCACCTCACCGCCAACGCCTCTTACCGCTTGCGGCAATCCCTGCAACGGCCCATTCGCAACGCCCAAGCTGTTCGGGGCCGGCAAGTCATATTTCTCAAACGTCGGCGTCGTCTCATCGTGGCCGCCAAAGAGCTTGGCAATCGACAGCGCCAACGGAGCTAAGCCAAATCCGCTCTTCAACAGCGAACCCGCTCCGCCGCCGCCGAGTTGACCGAGCACACCACTCGAAACACCGGGCAAGCTGCGCCCCAGCGTCGCGAATCCTTCTTGGATCGCTTTGGCGCTGTCGCTAAAGCCCGCCCCCAAACTTCTGAGTTCGGCTGTCGTCGACGCCAGCGCGTTCTCCAAATCGTGTGAGCCGGTCGACGAAACCGCCTGGGCGCTTCCCGTCAGGTCCGTCGCGGTCGGTCGGCCAATCCCCGTCCTGCGCAACTCTTCGGTCAGTTCGCTCAACGATCGCGCCGCGTCCTGCAGTTCATTCGCCACTTGCGCCTTCCTTGATCACCGTCATCTCACGCTTCAAAACCAACATCGCATCCACCGTGCGTGCCGGCAGATCCGAGACCGGCCCTCTCACGTTTAAGCGCCTATCCGCCAAAAACATCTCCACCAACGCCCTGCTCTCGCCCGTCACTGAGCTCACAGGACACGTCTCGCTCGACACCCGAGGTTCGCCGGGCCGTCCCAAACGGCTAACCCAAACCGGACTGCCGTCGGTCTCCTTCGCCAACCCCAGCCACCCGCAGCGCCGCCGGCGCTCCAAACCTAGGCTTCGGCACTTGTCGCAGTTCCACTCGGTTTGGCCGCTATGAGCAAAGTGGAGTGCGACTCGGAGTTTTTTCTTTCTTGCTCCGACAAACCGACCGCGTTCCGCACAGCCCGCAGCGCCTCCTGCACCAGCGATTCCGGCCCGTTCTCGATCAAATCCCCTGGCGTCGACGGCTTGCCGTCAATCTCCAGCCCCTCAACCTCTTCGAGCCCCCATTCAAGGAACTCTCGATCGATGGCGCCGCCAAGGAGGGTGGCCTCCGCGGTCGATTCAGCGGTAGACTCCCCGGCCTGCAGGAACTCCAGCCGCGCCAGCGAGTCGCCCACGCGTTTCATTAGCTCAAGCCGTCGCCCAAATGACATGCAGCGAATTCGATATCGCACGCCCTCGGCCTCTGCCGAGTCCTTCCAAACGGAACTCTGGTAATCCATTCGCTCCTCTACCCGAAGGCCACCGCGATTTCGTCGTCCACCGTTCCCTGGGCGCGCGAATTTTCAAACCGCCAGCGCAAGATTCGATCCGTATCGTCAAATCTCGGCAACTCCGGAACCACTGCCGGCATATGCACCCCCAGCAACTGTCCCGCCGTTTGGCCCAGTTGGAACATCACCTGAATCGGCGTCTCCGCCTGCGCCGACGCAAACAGACTCCGCGTCGCGGCGCTGTCCGTCTCGAACAGCTCAATTTCCGCTGTCGCATTTCTCACGCCCGGCGCGATGCACTGCGGCGTGGACGTGCCGAACTCTCTGTTGCGCAGATCGATATCGTTGTGCAGCCGCACCACCGCACTGGTCACCGTGAAGTATTTCGAGACCGGATCCCCCAACCACGCCTGTCCCAAGTTCCCCGGAATTGGCGGCGGATACTCGCCCGCCAAACTCGGTTCCACCGGGAAGCTCGACAGTCCGCCGTCGCCTGATTCGAATGACACGCTATCCACCACGTCCTGTGCCTCGCCCGAAAATTGCAGTTCGTGGTAGTCTGCATTCACTCGCACTTCGAGCCGGTCCACCGTCCCACCAGTCAAGATCCGCTGCACCGCCGCCGCCGGATCCCAGTAGTCGAAAATCGACACGCTCGGCAGCTCGTACGCCGGAAAGTACGTCACCGCCGGCGCAAGACTCGACCCTGAAGACGGCGCGCTTGAGAACGGCGCGTTCACCGTCACCTGCGTCGAACTGTTCACCGCTGCAACGAAGCGCAACTCGCCGTCCCAAACGAACGCCTGCCCCTTCACCAGCCCATGCGATGAGCCAAAGTTGATCTGCGTCGTGGACGATCCCGATCCCGCGGTGCGGCCAGTGAATATTGCCGGAGCCGCTCCCAAGCCTGCCTCGACTAACGCTCCGACTGCGGGCGGAGTGCTCGGCGATGTGTTCTCGACCAAATACGTCTCCACCGAGAACTCGGTCCTTCGGCGGCTGCCCGGAGCGAGCCCGGTGAACGTTCTGCCGCCCGTCTTATCACGGCGCCGGCGAACCTCGCGCCGCTGCGCCATGCGCAAGACCACCGCCGACATCCGATTCGATGCGTCAACGCTCGGCGCTGTGCCGTAAGTAGACTCTAGCCCCACGTAGAAGCGGTTCTGGCTGGAAAGCACACAACCCGACATTCGCTCTTCTCCTCTTCCCTCGAACCCGCGCTAGGCGTGGGCCAACAATTCAATCTCGATTCGAGCCGACTGGATAAAGCTCCTGCCGCCCACTCGCGCCCCTTCGAACTTCGTCTCGAAGCGGCCGTCGAACGCAGCGTTCTCCGTCCACTTGCCCCGATACGGCGCCAGCGAGTCCACCACTGCTTCGGCCAAGCGGGCCGCTTGTCCGTCCAGCAACTCCAACGTCTCCTCGCTCGCCCGCACTTCAGCGGTCAGGAAGACGCGCCCCGAAAACTCCGCGAACTTGGCCTCCAGGCGGTTCTCAATGCGGTTGCAATAGAGAAACACTTGCGGGTACGGCAAGTCTGTGTTCGCGTCGCTAGCGTCCGCCGCAAAATGGCGAACTAGCACAGTCTGTTCGTCGAACTCCTGCGGATCCACTGCATCGCGCAGCGCGATCTCGTGGAGCTTTTCATTCAGCCCACCAGGCTGCAGCAACAGCGCCTTCATCTTTTCGATCGCCGCCAACGTCAGGTTCGCCACGCGCCTTATCCCCTCTGCAAGAACTTCGGAGCCGTCCGGTACATTTCGGCCGGCTGTCCATCGCCCAGTTCCGGCCCGTCGATCACGCCGCCCGCCGGCATCACCCATTCCGCGCCCGCCATCAGCGGCTCATCCGTCTGCCTGAACGCTTCGCCCTGCGATTGACCGATGTAGACATGCCACCCTACCGCCGCCGCAGGCGCGGGCCCCATCGCCAGCTTCAATGCCTGGTTTGCGACAGTGTGCACTGCCCGCTCTTTGCTTCCCGCGCCTTCGACGCTGTCTTGTCCGACCCACGTCGTCCTCACGTACAGCGACATCGCCGGCAGCGTCGACGTTTCGAACTCGATCGCCGGCTGCTGCGCCCGCGGCACCGGCGATATCGTCAGACCAACTCCCGTCTGGAACAGCAAGTCCGACGCCCACTTCGCCAGCTCCTTGTACTCGCGCCACTTCGGCAGGTACTTGTCGTCCACCTTGCGCGCCTGCGCGTCCCGATAGAACAACGCCAAGGTTTGGAACGTGTGCCAAAGCTTCAACGGCGGCGTCACGACGACCTGATTCAAGTCAAAGCGTGGCGCGCTCGTCTCACCGCCGGTTGACTGCCATCCCGCGCCTTTCGCCAGGAAGACGTTGCCCGGCCTTCGCGACGTCGCTTCCAACTGCGCGCCCACTTCCGTCTGCGCCAACTGCAGCTTCACGCCGAGTTCGACTTTTAACGCCCCGGCAACATCCAGCAGGTCCGCTTCGTACCCCAGCAGGTCCGGCAGCTCCGAGACGAGTCCGTCCGTAAACAGCGCCATCCTCTACTCCTTACGCGGCCGCCCGCCGCGTGCCAGCGAACGCAGCTCCGCGTCCGTGATCACGTTGAACTGAATCTGCGACGAACGCCGCCGCTCCTGCTCCGTCTTGCGTGCTTCATCACGAGATCGCCGATACTCCTCGGCTTCTTCCGCCGAAGCGATCTCAGCCACTCCGTCCACAGCCATCCGCGCTGCAGTCAAGCGAATCGTTTCGCTCAGCACGCCCCCCTTGCCGCCGCTCTCTGTTGGCAAGCTCTTGACGACCACGAACTCGTCCAATGTGGATTCCAAATCCCGGATTCTCCGGTAATAAGCCCTGAGGTCCATTCCTCTCCTTCCCGAAAAAAGGCGAAGAGGGGCTCGGTTTCCCGTACGCCCCTCTTCGCCCCGCGCGTGCGATACTCCGTCTACGATTCGATCTGAACGCCGAATTCCGGCCGGATCACAGCCGAGCCGTACAGCACGTCCACGGTGAACTGCTGCGCCAACGTGTCCGGCTGATAACTCATCACTACCCTCATGCCGAAGTTGCCCAGCTCCGCATACTCCGCAATCGCTCCCGTTCCAGGCAGCGGCTGCGGCAAGCGACGCACGACTAGACCGATCGCATCCCGCGCGAAAGCCATGTTGTGCGTCGTCGCCGGACCCGAACCCGTTTTGGGCACAAATTGCGAACGAAAGACCGTGAAGTCCTTCAGACGGCCCACCGCGCCATGGATCAGCGCATTCACGCCGGCCTCACCTGCGGACTGATACTCGCTGAAGCGCGGAATTTGACGAAGCGCCGAGTAAGCGTCCGCATCCACAATCAAATGCTTCGACTGGCTCGCCGGAACCTTCGCCTGGAACAGCGCCGTTTCCGCCGCGTCCACATCGGCTTCCGTCAACGCCGTACCCGGGGTACCCAAGACCGTGTTGGCCGTGAACTGCGCGTACAAGTTCAACAGATCCGTCTCGATCCTCTCCGCGATCGCGACTACGGCCGGTTCCATATAAACCCTCAGCAGATCCGGCACCGCCAGAACCTTGGTCACATCCGGCACCTGGAACGTGGCTTCGGCGTGCGTATTCAAAACGATCTGCGCGTTGCCGACGTTCGGGTTCTGCGTTTGAACCGTGCCGCCCTCCGCGATGTTGTTTGCGGTCATTGCCGGCGCGATCGGAATGTTTACCGTATCCCC
>CAMPKL010000321.1 GCA_946887065.1 uncultured Bryobacterales bacterium | reverse complement strand
TTCCGTTCCCGGATTCAGACCGTCTCGTGTGGATAGCCAACCCCGGCGACCGCGGACTTTCCTCCAAAACGCTCCGCACCGGCAATCTCGCCGATTGGCGCGAATCGGCCCAATCGTTCGAGGATATGGGCGGCTATTTCGCCTTCTTCGAATACACCGGTTTGAAACTGGTCGGCGAAGGCCAACCCGAACGCGTTCGGTCTCTCGCCGTGACACAAGGATTTCTTTCCACGTTAGGTGTGCGCCCACAAATGGGTCGCGATTTCGTTCAAGAGGAAACCGTCTACAATGGCCGCCCCGCGGTGTTATTGAGCGATCGTTATTGGCGCGCGCGATTCAACGCCGATCCCGATGTCATCGGCAAGGGGCTTCAACTGTCCGGCGGCACGCTGGATCGCGGGCAGCCAACGACGATCGTCGGCGTTTTGCCGCCGTCGTTCGACTTCGCGACGGTCTTCCGCCCCGGGATGGAGTTCGACCTACTGACCCCCTTTCCCGTTTCGCCGGAGACGCACGACTGGGGCAACACGCTCGAAGTCGTCGCCCGCCTGAAGCCGGGCGCCAGCGTCCAGGCCGCGCAAGAGGAGTTGGACCGAATCAACGAACAGCTGCGGCTTGCCCAGCCTGAGCGCTGGGGCATCGCTGGGACGGTCACCCCCCTCAAGGATCAGATCAACGGCAGGTTCAAGCCGGCGCTGCTGATGCTGTCCGGCGCGGTCGGTTTGTTGTTGCTGATCGCCTGCACAAATTTGTCGAATCTGTTGCTGGTGAGGGCGGCTTCTCGACAAAAGGAAGTCGCCGTTCGCAGCGCTCTCGGCGCCGGGCGTCTGCGCATCATCCGCCAGATGCTGACCGAGAGCTTCCTTTTGGCCGCATGCGGCTCCGCGCTAGGCATCGTCGTCGCCTATGTCGCAACTCGTTTCGTTTCCACGCTGAGCATCGTGAATGTCCCGTTGCTCGACTCCGTCTCGGTCGATGCGGCGGTCCTCGCGTTTTCTGTCGCGGCTGCTGCTGCTTGCGGTCTCCTGTTCGGCGCGGCGCCGGCGCTGCAAATCGCCTCGGTCGGGCAATCGTCGGCGCTGAAGGAAACGGGGCGGGGAACCAGCGAGAGCAAGGATCGCGCCTGGCTTCGCGGCGCCCTGGTCATCGCCGAAACGGCACTGGCCTGCATTCTGCTGGTCGGGGCGGGCCTGCTGATGCGCAGTTTTTGGACCTTGCTCGAGGTGAGTCCAGGCTTTCGGCCCGAGCGGGTGGCCGCCTGGAAAATCGATCCTCAACAAGGACAACCCGCCGAGAGGTTCGTCTACCTGGATCGGCTCGGCCAAGCCGTCGAGAGCATCCCTGGCGTCGTGTCGGCGGCACTCGCTGATACCTTGCCGCTAGGCGGCAACCGATCCTGGGGAGTCGAAGCGAAGGGCGCCGTCTACGCCGAGGGCGAGTATCCCCTTGCCTTCCCGCGCCTTGTCGACAGCAAGTACTTCGAAACGATGGGCATACCGATTCTGGAGGGCCGAGGGATCATCGAGCAGGACGATCAGGACCACGAAATGTCCGTTGTCGTCAACGAGACGCTGGCGAAGTCGCTGTGGCCGGGGGAGCAAGCTATCGGTAAGGTCTTGATCGTGAGCGGGCTTGAGCGCATCGTTCGCGGCGTCGTCACCGATGTCCGTCACAGTTCCCTTGAGGAGGACTCGGGACTGGAAATGTACATTCCGCTAAGTCAGACGGAGTGGACGAACTATACGCAATTGATCGTTCGCTCAAACTTGCCGTTGGAATCGTTGGCTCCCGCGGTGCGGCAACGGCTGGCTCAGGAAGATCCGCTGCTGCCGACGGCGACGTTCCAGTCTCTTGAGGCGGAAATCGAGCGCTCCTTGTCGCCGCGCAAGTTCACGCTGTGGCTGATCGGAGCTTTTTCAATCGCGGCGTTGGCGCTGGCTTCGCTGGGCATCTATGGCGTTGTCTCCTACTCGGTGAACCAGCGAACGCAAGAGATCGGCATCCGCATGACGCTGGGCGCCAGCGCGGCTTCCGTCCGGTCCCAAGTGATTGGCCGCACGGTGAAGCTGGCTTCGGCCGGCATTGCCATTGGAATCGCTGCTTCCTTCTTCCTTTCCCAGACGATGAGCTCACTGCTCTATGGCGTGAGCGCGACCGATCCATGGACGTTCGCCTCCATGACCGCGCTGCTGCTTGCCGTCGCGGCCCTGGCAGGGTCGATTCCGGCGCGAAGAATTTCTCGCACGGATCTCGCTTCGGTATTACGCTCAGCCTGAGGATTCGCCTAGAATCGTCAGGCCATGTGGAAACTCGCTCTCGCCTCCGTCCTACTTGCTTGCTCCTGCTCGCGGGGTCCGCAACTGTTGGAGCCCGATGCCGAGGTGGCCGAATACGGCGAAGTCGGCGCGGGCGAAGGCCCAGCCTGGCATCCCGACAGAGGCCTCTATTTCTCGGGAGGCGGCCGCGTGACGCTGCGCACCCTGGAGGGCGAACTGCAGGAAGTCCAACTCCCCGGCGGCGGCGCCAACGGCCTGATGATTGACCACGAGATGCGGCTGGTCGCCTGCCAGCCCGGCGCCAAACGCGTCATCCGCATCGAGAACGACGGCTCGCTCACCGTCCTCGCCGACAACTATCAAGGGGCCAAGTTTAACTCCCCCAACGACTTGACGATCGACTCCAAGGGCCGCATCTACTTCTCCGATCCCCGCTACGGCAACCGCGACAACATGGAGATTCGCGACGAGGCCGACGGTATCGTTGAAGGGGTCTACCGCATCGACGCGCCCGGCGAAGTCGTGCAGATCATCGCCGACGAAGCGGACCGCCCCAACGGCCTGCTGGTCAGTCCCAACGATGAGTATCTCTACGTGGCCGACAACAATAACAACAACGTCGGCGGCGCCCGCACGTTATGGCGTTTCAATCTCAACGACGACGGCTCCATCGATCCCGCGACCAAGACGATGATCTTCGACTGGCAGGACGGCCGCGGCCCCGATGGTCTCGAGATGGACACGGAAGGACGCCTGTGGGTCGCCGCCGGGCGCAACGAGCCCGCGCCGCCGAACGAGACGACTGCCTTCGGCGCGGGCGTATACATTTTGTCTCCCGAGGGTGACTTGCTCCACACGATCCCGATCCCCCAAGACGAGACGACAAACGTAGCCTTCGGCGACGAAGACCTAAAAACCCTCTACATCACCGCCGGCGGCTCCCTGTTCAGCATCCGCACTGCCGTGCCGGGTCTCGTTTCGTATCAGACCCATTAGCGCGCGAAGTTCTTGTATCGCGAGCGCTTACACCCGGCCGTATCCGGCCCGTCGCAGAGCCGTAATCGGTTCGTCTGCAAAAACTGATCTGCTCTTAACTCTCCGGCGGATGATTCGTCATCGGCGCCCTTCATTCTGGAATCACTCCCTTCCGGCGGCTCCTAGTCTTTGAGCCGTCTCGCTAACAAGTGTGGGTTGTTTCTAGATGAGGAAAATGATGAATAATTTCATCCGCCTGATGTTTCTAATCTGTGCCGGGACGCTAAGCCTCTCCGCGCAGTTCGACCGTGCGGCGGTTCTCGGAACCGTTCGCGACGCCAGCGGGGCCGTGGTTCCCGGGGCGGCGGTTACTCTGTCCAACGTGCAAACGGGCGTAACGCAAAAGGGCTTAACGGACGAAACGGGGAGCTACCAATTCCTCAACGCGGCGATCGGCGAGTACCGCGTCGAAGCGGAAATGATGCAGTTCAAGAAGGCTGCCTCCGATGTCTTCACCGTTGTCGTCGGCTCGCGGCAGCGAGTCGACCTGACGCTCGAGCTCGGCGACACGACCGAAACCGTCGAAGTCACCGGCGCCGCATCGTTGATCGAGACCGACACCAGCGAACGCGCCACTGTCGTCGGTCAAAAGCAGGCTGTTGACCTGCCTTTGAATGGCCGCGCCTACGCCGACCTGACCCTGCTCACGCCGGGTACGTCGCAGTCTCTTCGCGGTTCTCTCTCGGGGCGCGACGCTGCCTATCACGTCAATGGCCAGCGCAGCTCGTTCAACAACTTCTCGTTGGACGGCGTAGATAATAATTCCTACGGCACTTCGAATCAAGGCTTTTCCAGCCAGGTCGTGCAGCTTTCGCCCGACGCTGTCGGCGAGTTCAAAGTCATCTCAGACAGCTTCTCGGCGGAATATGGCCGCGCCGGCGGCGCGGTGATCAATGCTGCCTATCGCAGCGGCACGAACCAGTACCACGCCACCTTGTGGGAGTTCCTGCGTAACACCGAACTCAATGCGGTGGGCTTTTTCAAGCCGCAGAACGGCCAGCCGAATCTCGTGCAGAATCAATTCGGCGCCGCCGGGGGCGGACCGATTGTAAAAAACCGCGCGTTCTTCTTCGCGGACTATGAAGGTCTACGTCGCCGCCAGAGCCAGCTGCGCTTCGCCACCGTGCCGACGCTCGATCAGCGCGAGGGCAATATGGGCGCCCCGGTCGTCGACCCTTACAGCGGCAATCCCTACGGCGGAAACGGTCAGTCGATTCCGCTGAGCCAACAGTCGCCTTTTGCCCGTCAGGTGCTCGGCGACCTGCCCGCGCCCAACCGCGCAGGTACGGGAGCCTTGGGCGTCGGCAACAACTTCGAGTCGCTTCCCAGCGAAATGCAAGACGACAACAAGGGGAACGTTAAAGGCGACGTTTACCTCAACGACAATCTCAATTTCTTCGGCCGCTACAGCTACAGAAAGTTGTCCTGGTTCGAACCCGACGAGATCCCCGGCGCCTCCGGGGGCGACTCCAACGGCAACGTTTTCGCCCGCAACACCGGAGTCGTTGGGGGCGTCACGTGGACCGTCTCGCCTACCGCTCTGCTTGAAGCGCGCGTTGGCGTCACGCATTCCTTCGGCGGCAAGAGCGCGGTGAACTCCGAACTGCAAAACATGACGGAGCTCTACGGCATTCCCAATATCCCCAATGACGAAAGGATCGGCGGCGGCCTCAACTCCCAGCGTGTTTCGGGCTTCTCCAATTTCGGACGGCAAGACTCCAACCCCCAATTTCAAAACCCCGACGTCGTCAATCCGCGGGTGA